>NZ_JAAHFV010000189.1:0-12400 GCF_010672755.1 Moorena sp. SIO1F2 | reverse complement strand
TCCCTACTCCCTACTCCCTACTCCCTACTCCCTACTCCCTACTCCCGACTCTCTTTGCTATATGACTGAATTTGCGTCTTTCAAAACTCAACTAACTGCTTCAGCTCAACGTTTGTTTGAGCTAATTGATGGTTTTAAGCAATCTAAGGTACTGGTGGTTGGTGATTTAACTCTTGATGAGTTTCTCACAGGTGAAGTGGAACGAATTTCACGAGAGGCACCAGTGTTAATTATACGTCATGAAACCACTCGTCAAACTCCTGGTGGTGGGGCAAATGCTGTGTATAATCTGGCTAAGCTAGGAGCAGAAGTTAAGGTAGCTGGGTTTTTGAGTAAAGATCCTCAAGGGCAAGTGCTGCGGACGATGTTTGAAGAGGTGGGGATTGATACTAGTGCGATCGTGATTGATCCAGACCGACCAACTGTGACCAAAAGCCGGATTGCTGGTCATGCCCGTCAGTCGGTCACTCAGCAGATTGTGCGAATAGACCGCAAGTCAGATGAATTGCCAGACCGGGATAAGCAGTTAGAGTTGGCAGCACAAATACAACAGCATTTAGGTCAGGTGGATGCTGTAGTTTGTTCTGATTACGGAGATGGTGTGTTTACACCACCAGTGATTGAAGCGGTTTTGTCTCACGACCGCACCATTGTAGATACTCAGAAGGATCTGGACCGTTATCATGGCGCTAGAGTATTTACTCCCAATCTGCCAGAAGCGGAGCGAGCAGTGGGCTATGGGATTAAGAGTTTTGAGGATTTGTTGAGAGCTGGTAGAGATTTGTTGGCACTGACTCAAGGGGAAGAAATTCTGATTACTCGTGGTGAACAGGGGATGAGTTTGTTTGGTCGTGATGGTAAGGTTGAGCATATCCCAGCCTTTAATCGCACCGATGTGTTTGATGTAACTGGTGCTGGGGATACGGTGGTAGCAGCCCTGACCTTGAGCTTGTGTCTGGGGGCTTCTTACTGGGAAGCAGCGGTTTTGGGGAATTTGGCCGCTAGCATTGTGGTGCGTCAGTTTGGGACAGCAACTACTAGTCAGGATGAGATGAAAGAGGCTTTACGGGGATTGTTGGAGCTTGAAGAATAAACTATAGCATTCAGCCGTCAGCCGTCAGCCGTCAGCTTATTTTATTCAAAAGCTGTTCGGTGTAGCGTGCGCTATGGGCATAAACTGTTCCGGTAGCGTGGCGACAGTCCTTTGGCTGTTCGCGTAGCGTGCGCGTAGCGCATTAGCTGATAGCTGATAGCTGAATGCTTACGCATAAACTATTCAGATTGCGATCGCATTTACCGTAATTTTTTCCTTTCATCACTTAATCTTTTAGTTAACTTTACTGACTCTTCAAGATTAAATCCAGGAATGTTTGATTAACTATTGATAGTAGTTTTTTATATCAATACATATGAAATTAACTCACATTAGTGCTTCTTTAGTATTCCTGGGAGCGATCGCCTTTGGCGCGGCTTCGCCCATCGCAGTTACTCCAGCTTATGGAGCCTCTGTATCATTCACTCCGATTGGATCACAATTAGACCAAGATGCCATCAATGACCTCCAAGTCAATGTTGGTGACACCATTGATTTCTCTTTCGTGTTAGATACTAGCGGTCTCACCGCTAATTTACAGTCATTGGACATTCTTGTAGAACAAGATAGTACTGAGCTTGTTACTTTAGAAGGATTTAGGACAGATGCAGATATAGCTGCCTTTTCAGACTTTAGCGGGAGCCTAGTAGAAAACCCACCCTTTGGAATACCTACAGTACTTTTTCAACGTAGTGATTCAATTGGAGTTTCTCCAGACTCTATCTTAGAGATAGTGAGGACAACTGACCAAGTACTGCCTGGGTTGAAGAATGATGGATTGCCTGACTTAGCAATTACTGTTACTTCTGCAATTGATGCTAATGGTATAGATGTAACCAGTCTTTTTAAACCAGTTAGCCAAAGTCTTGATGTTCAGCCCGCCCCTGTTCCTGAAACCACATCACTGTTAGGTTTCTTAGGATTAGCTGCTTTGGGGACTAGCTCATTACTAAAGAACTGCTCAAAACGGGTTTAATTGTTTCAGTAGTATTTAGAGTTTCAGGTTTTGTGGATTTAAAGGGAATAGGGAATAGGGAACAGGGACTTATTTCTTCCCGACTCCCTATTCCCGACTCCCTATTCCCGACTCCCTAAAACCTAAAACCTAAAACCTAAAACCTAAAACCTAAAATTAATTAGATGCTGCTACGGATTTAGTAGCAGCGTGAGCTTCTACCATCCGGGAAATATCAGGATTATAGAGTCGCAAATAATTCCAATAATTACCAAACACTGTTTTCACGTAACCTTTGGTTTCTCGAAAGGGGATTTTTTCAATAAAGGCGTCGGGGTCACTAAAACCGTATCTATTCACCCATTTGGATACATTACCGGGACCGGCATTGTAACTGGCAACGGCTAATAGGGAGTTATTACTATTTTGTTGGTGGGTAAAGCTTAGATACCATGTCCCCAATTTAATGTTGTCATCAGGGTTTTTAAGATTGTATTCTTTCAACTGGATTTTTTGGGCAACCCAACTACCTGTTGCTGGCATCACTTGCATTAAACCCATGGCACCAGCAACGGAACGGATTTCTGGTTCAAATCTAGACTCTTGGCGAATTAAGGCAGTTACTAGTAAGGGATTAAGCTCCCGTTGACCAGACCAGTTAACAATTGAATTTAGGAAAGGGAAGGGAAATAGAGCATGCCAGTATTTTGGGTCGTCACGCAGTGCTGCCCATTGGGCTTTTTCTTGGGGAGTCTCTCGTCGTTTTAAGCTCCAGACTTGGTTAATGCCTTTGAGATTATCCCCAATCCCTAGCCGCAATAAACCATCACTAAATTGCTCTGAGACACTGAGTTCCTTACGGTCTCCTAATTCCACTTGCCACAGAGCCCAAGCATCCTGATCTTGACCAAGCTTGTACAGTTCTTTGAGAGTAGCAGAACCGTCGGTTAGTAAAGGTCTAGCTTGGGGTCTGACCACTTTTGGCATTAAGTAGCGCACGGAGGTGAAGTCCCCTACATTCCAGCCTAAATAGTTGGCCGACCGCCATGCATAGTAGGATTCTGGATAACGAGCTAGTACATGCTCAAAGGCAGCTTTAGCATCATTAGGACGCCCCAACTTACTTGCCCATCGACCTACCCAGAAGCCAGCTTGGGCAGCGATGTCACTATCGGGATTGTTGGTGGTAATCGGTTGCGCCCATTGCCATGCTTGTTGTAGCTTGCCTTTTGCTGCTTTTTTTTGAGCCATTTGCCAACGATAATTAGCCGCAGCATCAGAACTAGCATATTGGGTCAATACCGACTTCCGAGCTTGGCCAGCAGAAACTTTGCTGTTGAGCTTTTCTAGGATTTTGGCTTTGTCGAGCAAGGCTTGAGGAGCTTCATCGGGATAATTCTGGATGACCTGATCCAGATAAGCTAAGGCTTCTGTTCGCTTAGAGATACTAGCAAGACGCCTTAAGGCTAATCCGGTTTCTTTGGCATTGGGATAGGCGCTGATTAACTGTTGATAAAAGATTTTGCCTTTGGTTGCTTTGGTATCTAAATGAAGCCCTCGACCTGCCCGGTAGAGATTGCGGGGAGTGCGGGGGGCTTTAGCGTAGGCTTTACCAGCTTTGCCATATTTCCAGGTTTCCCAGTAACCAGTGCCAATCATTTCCCAGTCTTCGGGGGTGAGTTGGTCAGCGTATTTGTCAACGATCCGGTCTCGGATCTCCTGCATTCCTAAGGCTTTAGGAGTGTGCTTGGCTAAGATTAATAGTAACGGGAGTTGGTTGGGATTGTTTTTGAGGCGCTGTCGGACAATTTCTAGAGTACGGGGATGGCTGGGAAATTTTGCGATCGCATCGTCCCAGTGCTTAGGATTAGATTTGCCTAGATGATAAAGGGCTTCTGCTGCCACTGCTTGGTTGGGGTACTTTTTCAGGATAGTTTGCCAAACTCCTGTAGCCGATTCCCTATCCCCCATGGCTTGGTAAGCTTGAGCACGTTTGAGGGCAACGTGGGATGCTAAAACTGGATAATCTGACTCAAGTCCTTCGAGATGGTTTAGGGCTTGTTCTGGTTGATTTTGTTGAATTAAATCCGATGCCAACAGATAACGGGCGCGATACTGTTCCCGAGACTTCGGACCGGAGGCAAAGGCATCTAGGTTAGTTGCTCGTTGTTGAGGTGGCAGGGAAACCAGCCGTGCTACAGCGGATTTGCCTGTTGACTCCGTTAAGCCTTGGCTGGCAGTCTTGTTTTCCTCTTTTTCCTCTAGTTGATTTGCTACGGTGACACCTAAGAATACAACTCCCAGGCACACTGATACCAATAACACTATGGCTCCAGCCAATAACCGAAATTGCTGTTTACGCTCTTTTAACATAAATCCTCACCCAACAAAGTTCAGCAGTTGAAAGTCTCTTAGCATATGACCCTTCACCAGGGGAATCTGGTTTCCCTCTTGAGTTATGAACCATTATAAAAATTTCTTGGCTAAGAACCTGAAACCGTACTTAGTCAGAATTGGTCAGACTTGGTCAGATTTAACAGAGCACGAAGCCAGCAATAACTAGATAACTATGATAAGTATTATGGTAACTATATTGTTTCTCATCCTGATGAGGCACATTATTCCCACCCTTCCCGCGCCCCATCCCACATCTTTGAACAAGGATAACTTGAAATTGTGGTGATTTATGGTAAGATTGCCTATAATTTTGTTATTTAGCGAAGGGAACAGGGAGTAGGGAGTAGGGAATAGGGAGTGGCGTAGTGGAATGACCACTCTTAAAGAGTGCATTAGACAGAGGAGTCTTCATCAGTAGTTTCAAAAACAGCGGTTTTGGTGTTTGAGTTTGACTCGTGCATCTTCTGTGGTAAAACGCCAGGTGTTGCTGAATAATAGAATGGTTAAGCAAAAACTGGGATTGTATGAAACTTTAAATAATAAATAAGAAGCCTGATTGATAACTTCAACATCTCTTGAGATTTAGAGTAACACAGAGTTCGTCGATGTAGCCTAGCCAAGTAGTGTCTCAATCTCGTATTTTCACTCTCGATTCTAGTCATATAACTTTTTTTTGTTAAATGGTCAATGTCATCAATAAATATTTGATAAACAATATATTTATCAGTGACATACCAAAAGCTATGCCAGCCTTGTCTTGATGCAGTCGCTCATGGGGGAAACCACGGCAGTTGCTCATGGTTTGAAGTTACCGTAAGATAGTGGAGCCTTATTAACAAATATTTAACCCTTTTCTGCATAACCTGCTAACTATAAAGGCTCCACTATCTAAGGTTTCGTCTCCGGGGGAACCCCCAAGACCGCACTGCCTCCCCAAGACCGCGCTGCATCGCTTTACGATTTTCCAAAGCTTTTTAAAAGTTTCAGCACTACGGTCACCAACTATAAAGTTTAAAATCCCGGGATACTTCTTGTCAGCTGCTGTCCTTTAAAGTTACCGTAGGAGAGGGTAGCCTTATTACAAAAGACTTAAAACTATTACTCATAACCTGCCGACGCTCATTGGCTACCCTCTCCAAGGTTTCGTCTCAAACCCAAATTTTGGTTTTTTTTTACAGCTGAATGCTTACAGCTAAAACTTTAAGCCAGTGCTTTGCAGCTAGACCAATGATTTGAAGCGAGCAGTTGTGGACTAGCTGCTGCATCTGGCTTACCAATTAGAGGAGTTGCACTCGGAGGGTTTGTTGTAGTCTGTAGCAACACCCCCGACTCAGGCAAACTGTTGTCAGGCTTACCTCAATCAATGTTAGGTATTGAACCATCAGACTAGACGAGGGCAAAATTCCCCTAACCGATCACCCCTTATTCATCCAGGGTTTGTATTGTTAATGATAAGTCAGTTTTAAAGGTTATGAAAACTACTTTATGCAAAAAACATTTTAAATTTATGCAAAATATACATTAAACAATTTTTTATGTAAAAAGCAATTTAATTTCATGTACTCCATACATAGTAACTCTATCTATTTAAGTTCTTGTTGTCCATGATGAAAAAATAACCAATTTTCGTAAAAGACAACTGGGTCATGACAACAATGACATCAGAGACGGCTAAAGTATCATCAGTAAATCAAAGGACTAATCAGACGGAAAAATCAGATAGCGACAATAAACCCGTCAAGCTAGCTTATATCAAGCTAATCCTCTGCGCTACAGGAATTGGCATTGCTGGCGGATTAGTAGCAACTAGCTACTATTTTGTCCTAGAACAGTGTTTGCATTTTGTTTGGCATTGGTTACCCGAATTTCTAGAACCCTATTTCCCGAGTTGGCTACCCTCTTGGAATTATGTGTGGATTGCCACTACCATTGGTGGGTTTTTCGTGGGCTTATCCCTCTACTTCTTGGGGTTACCCGGTGAAATGGCGTTGGTGATCGAAAAAGTCCACGATCCAGGTAGGATGGAGCCTCGTCAAACTCCTGGCATGATTGTGACCTCTCTAATTTCCATCACCGCTGGGGGGAGTGCAGGACCAGAAGCACCATTGGTACAGATTAATGGTAGCTTAGGTAGCTGGCTAGGAGTCAAGCTTAAACTGGCAATCAGCCATATCCGGATATTGACCTTCTGCGGGATGAGTGCTGCTCTTGGTGCCTTTTTTGGTGCGCCGATCGGGGGGGCATTGTTTGCCCTAGAAATTCCCCACCGCCGGAGTCTGGAATACTATGAAGCCATCGTACCAGCCATTGTCGCGTCAATTTTTAGCTTCTCTGTTTTCCGCTTTGGTACTGGGTTAGATGTGGGAGGAATTTACCGCTTTAACCTTTTTGATACATTACCTACTCTGTCCTGGCTAAATTTAATTGAGGGTGCATTACTCGGGGTTGCTGGTGGATTAGCTGCTATCGTGTTTATCTATATCTTTCGCTTTACCAAGTCTTGGATTAAATCTATTGAACATCGCCACATTTTGCTAGCTACACTAGGCGGATTATCTATCGGGTTGATTGCTGTATTCTTTCCCCAAACCCTATTTTTTAGTGAGGAGCAAATTGAAACAGTGATTGAACAAGGTCCCACTTTGGGGGTAACCATGTTACTGGGGATTGCCTTGGCAAAAATGTTTGCGATCAGCTTTACCCTCCACGGTGGGTTTAGAGGCGGATTTATCTTTCCTCTATTTTTCATCGGTGCCAATCTGGGTTTAGCTATCTCCATCGCCTTACCCGGAATTCACCCCACCATTGCTATGCTTTGCCTGATGGCAGCGGTGAATGTGGCGGTCACCAAAACACCGGTCAGTAGCACGGTTATTCTTAGCGTTCTGTCTGATACATCGATTCTTCCAATTATTGCTATTGCTAGCTTTGCCAGTTTCTTGTTAACTACTAATATTTCTTTGCTGAAAACTCAGCGATCGCGTAGTCAGGAGGGTATCCCAGTAATGGCTTAAGAAGACTTAAGTCTAACTTAGTAAAGGATTGAGTCAGTCAACAAAATCAGTTTTTTTGTTGAGAAGTTAGGTGACAGCTCCTACACTGACCCGTTGGGTTCAGTGTAGACTTCCCAGGCAATCCGGCCATCGCTTAGGAGGCGCTGGGCCAATACTGCTCGGTTAAGGAAAGAGGGAAGTATTTGTTCGCGTGTTATTTACGCGAACAAGGGCTCAGATTAATTCTGAATTTTTACCTTCCTTGTGTCAAACTATCAGAAGAGGCTAAGAAAGAAGAACTCAGAAGAATTGATAATAAGGTAACTTAATTGAAGAGTTAGAACAAAACCATTGTTTATCTAAGCAACTTTAACCGTCTTGAAGGTTAATTGTTGTAATTTGGTTCCTTGTTTTCGATGGTATGGTTTAGCTGCATTGAATTTTGACCGAGACTTTTTGACAACTCGTGGATTAATTATACCCTCTCTTGCAGGGATTTGATTATCTAAAATCTCTGCAATTAGCCAGCTCATAAATAAATTTATCTCTTCTGGTACTGCCTGCTGAAACAAGGGAACAGCACGACGCATTATTCTGAGGGTTCCAGTAAATCCTAATCTTAAAGGAGAAATTTCAGCTTTTTCGGCGGCTTTAAACATTAAGCATCTAATGCAATAATGTGCTAACAACCAACCATAAATTTCTTGGATAACTTCACGGGGATTATTCGAGCGAATCAACGTTTTTCGACCGTTGAGATGAGTCTTCATTTCGTCAAGAGTATTCTCGGCTTCCCAGCGCCAGTGGTACTCTTGAGCCAGTAACAGAGCCGGAAATAGATCCACATCAACCAAATCTGTAATCAGACGATATACTTGTTCAACTCCGTTTTCTTCTATCACATATTCAATCACCCGAACCGGTTTCCGGGTAGCTCCTTTCTTCTTGGATTTTCGGTCAGGAGCAATCCATGATAGATAAGAGCCATCCGGCAAAATTTTGACGACTTCAAACTTAACATTAGCAGGAACACGACCCAAAATGTGACATTTTTGCTTAAGGGCTTCCAACACCATCCTAAATGAATGTAATCCTCTATCCCACATGACAAGCATTCCCGGTCCAACTCCACGAAGGAGTTTTCTGGATCTGACTCTTTCTCCGATTCGATAAGGACTAATCAAGGCATCCGTAATTAAATGAGTCCCTAGCTCAACTAACAACACCAATCTGGCTTTCGGAAAAGCTGCTTTCGTTCCCTTTCTCGTTCCTGGATAGCCAAAAACTCTGCTATTAGTTTCGGTGTCGGGCACATCAAAGACAGTGCCATCAATTGCCATCAATCTTAGTCCACCTAAGAAAGCTTCCTTAGTTTTAACTGTTGCCATCGGACGTGCTACTAACTCAAATAAACGAGTCATTACCGCTGGACCAACTCGTTGGCGGGCTTCGCTAATTGATGAAGAAGTTGGAGTTTTTAGACGGACTAGCTGACGAATCCAAGTCCCATTCAGTCCCGCCATCAGATTTTTGAAGACATCGACAATCGAGTCAGTTGCCCAGAAACTCATCCCTATTAACAGGGCAACTACTACATCCGTAGGGAGGCTACGCTTTCTTTGATGTTGACTCTGGCTCTGTTCAATCGCTTGTGCTATGGGATCGTGAGGTATAATTGTACCCAAGCTTGAGACTGATTGAGAAAAGGCCAAAAACTCGATATGTTGTCGGATTAGATGCCAAGATCAATATTTGGTTATCAAAACTATTGCCAGACCTGGTCTTAGATCGACTGATTACTTGGTATTTAGGGTTAACTACAAACCTGATTACATTAGAAGGTAAAACTACTTTATAAAGTAAGTATAAAAATACTAATAAAAACAAATACATGAAGATTTGTCAAGAGTTATAGTTTTGGAATAAGAACCAATTAACAGATGTTATCTCAAGATAAACAAAGCAAAGCACGTGCTGATGATTTACTCGAGTGGCTTCGTAGCTACGCAAATGAGCGCATCAATTCTCGGCTAATCGATGAACGCCGTTGCATCCCACCATATATCGTGCTCGATCTAGGAAATCGTGGACTCTTGGGGATGCAGGTTCCACCGAACTACGGTGGTATTGGTCTGAGTAATCAAGATACTTTGCGTGTAATACAGCAATTAGGGGCTATCGATCCGACTTTGGCCTCATTTGTTGGCGTTCATAATGTCCTTGGGATTCGTCCCTTGATGAACTATGCTGGTGATCAACTCAGAGATGAACTTCTTCCCCTCATTGCTACAGGTCGAGAATTAGCTGCTTTTGCCCTCACAGAACCAGGAGCAGGGTCAAACCCTCAAGCTATTTCAGCAAAAGCCACACCCGATAGTCAAGGAGGTTGGCGATTGCAAGGTACAAAAATCTGGATTGGCTCCGCAGCATGGGCAAGCGTAATCAATGTTTTTGTCCAGACCTTTGATGCTGAAGGGCAATACCTAGGAGTTAGTGGTTTTGTAGTTCGTCAAGGAACCACTGGTCTACGGCAAGGTCCCGAAGCACTGACTATGGGGTTGCGTGGTATGGTTCAAAATGCTGTTTATCTAGATAACGTTTCTATAGATTCAGAGCATTTGTTAGGTGAAATGGGCGTAGGCATGAAAGCTGCCCAAGATGCGATGATGCACGGGCGATTATGCATTACAGCAGCTAGTATTGGGGGAATGAAACGTTGCGCTCAATTAATGCTTCGTTATGCAAAACGCCGAAATATATCAACAGGTCAATTGCTAAAAAATCCAGTAACACTGGCTAAATTGACCGATATTACAGAAGGTATTATGGCTGTTGAAAGCTTAGTAACTCGAATTGCTAAGCTACTGGATGACGGATGTGCTATTCCTGTAGAGGCTTATGCTGCCTGCAAAATAGTTGGTCCAGAGTTCTTCTGGCAAGCGGCTGATAGCCTGGTTCAGATGCTAGGAGGTCGGGGTTATATCGAAACAAATATTGCACCTCAACTTCTGCGCGATTCTAGGATTCTTCGCATTTATGAAGGACCTACTGAAACCTTGAATATGTTTATTGGCTCTAAAATCAGCAATAAAAGCGAAGAATTATACCAATTTATTTGCCAGGGTCTGGAAGCACCTCAAATTGCTGATATCTTAAAAGTAGCGGTGGAACAAATTAACGCTCGCTACACTAGTTCTAAAATTCCTTTTTCCGAGAGGAGTGTCGCTAGTCGCTGGCTCTATGCTTGTACTGGCGAAGTAGTTACTCTAGCAATCCTACTAGCTGCAGTTGAAGGTGCTTTTAAACGTTCTGGTTCGGAGCGTCTATATCGTACTGTTACTTGGGCAAAACTTAATTTTGAACAGAAACTTGAAAGAGTTTTATCTGGGACACCGGCAGAACTGGTAATGTCTAGCTCTGACACTATTACTGAGCTAATATCCGATTATTCCAACGCAATTGGCGAAATTGAACAGACTCTCCCAGGAGAAGAACGCGAATTAGATGAGATGCTGTATTGCTCGTGCTAGTTACATTTCTGTTGCAATTATTCATTACAACCCTAATGCTGTCGGTTAGCTTTAAACTTACGGTAGAGGATATCCTGCGTACTTTTCGCAAATCAGATTTGATAGTACGTTCGTTGTTAATCAACTTCCTGATTGTACCGATCGCGGCTTTGCTACTCACACAGGGGCTTGCTTTACCAAAAACTACAGCAGTAACTCTCTTGCTTGCATCAGCAGCCCCAGGAGCACCCTTTGCACCAAAATTAGCTGTTATTGCTGGTGGCGATCTGGCTTCTGCTATTGGCCTGACATTTACTTTATCGATCTTAGCAGTGGGCATCACACCCTTGATGGTTCACTTAAGTTACGCTGGGGTTGAAGATACACTCATCAACACTCTGCCCATTATTTGGAGCCTGGTATTCTTTCAGTTACTTCCTTTACTTACTGGTTTTGCTATTCGCCACAAGAGTGTGCGACTTGCCAAGCGCTTACTTTCTCCAGTCAAGATGCTCTCAGATATTCTGTTTGTAGCACTCCTGGTTCTGGTTCTGTGCCAAAATTTCGACATACTCTTTAGTATTGGATGGCTGTCGTTTACCGCTATGGTACTATTTACCGTCGTGACTTTGGTCAGTGGTTGGGGACTAGGTGGTTCTCAAACTCGCACGCGGAAATCAGTGACCTTGACGACTGCCTCGCGGAACTTAGAGGATATCTGAAAAGTTTTTTTATACTGAATTTTGCCCCCCTAGCCCCCCAACTTTGGGGGGAACAAGAGTCAATTTGCTTCTAAAAGTCCCCCAAAATTGGGGGACCAACGGGGGCTTGGATGTAGCAAATGAGACTTCTCAGACAACCTCTTAGGAATTGTACTACTGATTGCAGTAGAGAATTTTCCAAAAATGGGTATAGAGGGTGCTGTCATCGCTTTCGGTATTGTTGAGCTAGGAATTACACTGCTGGTAGCAGTCTACTTTCGCTGGTTTTATTCAACCTAAGTTCGGATTAACGGGAATATGGAAGAAATTTATATCAAAATTAACGGTTGTGAATATTATGTCCAAGATTCGCGTAATGGAAACGATAGCGTAATCCTACTACATGGATGGCCGGATGACAGTTCTTTATGGAGATTTCAGATTCCGGCTCTGATACAATCTGGATACCGTGTTATCTGTCTTGATTGGCTTGGTCATGGGCAGAGTGAAAAAACTGAAGACTTAAATAAATATACCCTCGCCTCCCTATCTGCTGATGTGATCGGATTGATGGACGCACTGAATCTGGAAAAAGCCCATTGCATTGCTCACGATTACGGTGCACACACACACACACACACACACACACGCACATACACATACACACACAGAGAGAATAAAAACTCACTCAAAAGCATGCAAACGAAAACCCAACTAACCTTCTTCAAAACAACAACAACAACAAAACAACA
>NZ_JAAHFV010000188.1:0-12411 GCF_010672755.1 Moorena sp. SIO1F2 | reverse complement strand
GAGGCGTATATTTTGGCAAAGTTGATTACAGATATACTAGTCAAATTTGTCCAAATTGTGGTATAAATACAGGCAAAAAAGATTTGTCTGAACGCATACACAAATGTCCTGAATGCCATTATGAAATTAACAGAGATGTTTCAGCTGCTCAAGTGATTTGTCAACGTGGTATTACTGCGGTCGGACAGATCGTGCTAGAAAATGACTGTGTAGGCGGGCTGTCGGGGGTTTACAACAACCTAGATAAGTGCTTTGGAAGCAGTAAACCCAAATTGTGAAGTTTGGGAATCCCCCGTTATAATCTCTGATTTAACGGGGGAGGATGTCAAACTGTATTTGCTACCGTGCTTAGTGCTGGGTTCAAGTCGAGGAGTAGAACCACAGACCAATTACTTAACACAACTTGTCATGGAAGATCAGCAAATCTATCAGTCTGTTGTTAATTCTCTTAGGTCTGCTATCGGTCTGCTTGATTTGGAGCAAGACTCACCCTTGCGAAAGGATGTGATTGCCCTGTGCGACCATTTAGAAAATCCCACATTTAGGATTGCTGTCTTTGGTCCGTTTAATTATGGAAAATCCACCTTGCTCAATGCTTTGCTAGGAAAGCGCACTCTGCCCATTGGTCTAATTCCCACTACAGGGGCTGCAATTCATATCCGATATGGAGAACAATTGCATACTCGAATTACCCTGACTGATGGCACAGAAATTAGTGAAAATAGCACAGAGGTCTTGAAGCGCTATGCTATCTTAGATGAGCAACGGTGTATGCGCTCTGATGTCGCTTCGGTAGACGTTTACTGTCCCCATCCCTTCCTAAAAACTGGTGTAGAATTTCTGGATTTACCAGGAACAAATGACCGGGAAGCTCAGGATAAATTAGTGCGCGACCAACTGCTAACGGCAGATTTAGTAGTTCAAGTACTGGATGGTCGCCAGCTGATGACTTTGGGTGAGCGGGAAAACCTGAGAGATTGGTTAATAGATAGAGGAATCAAGACTGTTGTTTTTGTAGTCAATTTCCTGAATTTATTGGAACCTAATCAGCAAAAAGAAGTCCAGACTAGGCTACGGTTTGTAGCTGAAAGTTTTCGCTCGGAATTACCGAATACCCTTAGTAACTTGTATCGAGTTGATGCCCTACCTGCTTTGAGAGCTAGACTAAAAGGATTATCTGATCAAGCACATACGACGGGATTGGCGATGTTTGAATCAGCACTACAAAGTATGGTAGCTGCTCAACGGGAAAAGACAACGGTTCGCCTGGATCGTGTGGATGCGATCGCAACTCAAGTTAAAGCAGCACTACAGTCTAAAATCCAAGTCATCAACTCAGAATTAGAAACTGCCAAAGAGAAGCATCAGGCTAAACTTGAACTGCAACAAAAAGCTCATAAATTGATTAAACAAGGATTCCAAGCCACTGTTTCTGATTTCGAGAGTTGGCTCTATTTGCCCAAACTGTTAGAACGCTATCAATCGAAACTTCTGACAGCACTTCAGCAAGGGGAATTTAACCCTTGGCAAGCACAATTCCAACAAGACATTGATGGATATCAAGAAGCAATCCAGGAATGGGTTGATAAAGCTTGTGAGTTTTTTGAGCATCAGTCCCCTGGTAAGCTAATTATTTCCGTTCCCGATACTCCCCAAGTTATTATACCTGAGCCTCCCGACTCTTCCGAGGAGTTAAAAAAAGTTATCCCAATTGCTCTTTCTACTGGAATCCGTTTGGCTTTAAAAGGTAAAGTGGGCGCAGCCATGGCTGGAGGAGCTAGCTATATCCTCAGTAAAGGGGCAAAGAAAGATAAGTCAGATTCATCTGCTGACTCTTATGACGCTCAAGTAGCCCAAGCCTTAAGTGATGCAGCTCAGGATTATCTGACTGGTTTCAGTAAAGAAGCTTTTTCGATGGTGCGTCAGTATCAAACCAAGGCAGAGAAAGTGATCAGTTTGCCAAGAAATCAAGAACCACAGGATGTCAGCAGCCAGGTTTATCAGCTGCAGTTATTAAATAGTGTTTTGGAAAGATTGAATTAAGAATGGTGAATTAAGAATTTAGAATTCTGTCAGCCTTTGGCTGATCGCTGAATGCTGAATGCTGAATGCTGATAGCTAATATCTTAATGCTTTTGATCACAAGAAGAATACTCAAGGGGCACAAAGGCTAAACCCAAGAAGCTCTTGGGACAAGGTACGATATGAACTAATTCTCCAGGAGGATTCTTGCGATCACCGTTGGATTCAAACTCAATGGTTCCTGTTGCACCATCGGCACTAAAACCATCACTTGCTAATGTTTTCTGGATACCCTTACGTGTCGGTTTATTTGACATTTCTAACGCCTTAATCAACGTACGAGTGGCATCATAGGTGGTAGCTGTGGTCGGATTGACTGGTCCATGCCACAATTTCCTAGTGTCTTGAGTAAATTTTTGGTTAGGACTGCTTCGGGGATGCCAGGGAACAAATAAAACTACTTTCTCCAATAGCTTTGAATCTCCGATGCTTAGAGTCTGGGGACTATAGAGATTCCATCCCCCTACTATCAAATTACGACCGTTGTTAGCTTTGATTAACTCAATGGAATTCTCCAAAGCATCAGTGATTTGAGCATCTGGGAATAACACCAAGGCTGTTTCTTTATATTTGCTTACTTCCTTTAGGGCTTTGTTGGCGTTGAAGTTACTTTTGGATAACTTATACTCTCGGACTTTTATGATCCTTCCTCCCTTGGTTTCAAACTTTTGTTTTAATTTATTCCATGCATAGCTATTAACTGGGCTTTGAGGAGTGTAAAAAACTGCCACTTGGCGTTGATCTATCTTAAGTAGGTGCTCAACTAAACTATCAGTTTCGTCTTCAGTAGTAGGTACAGTCCGAAAGAAAAAATTTCGAGGGTTAGTTGTGAATTCTGTTGTCATGGCATAGGCAGAAATCAAGACCAGCTTCCCATTTTGATAAGTATCTACAGCGGCAAGAGTTGTTTCACTAGTCCAGTGACCGATGACTCCTAGAATACTCGATTGCTTCACCAATAAGCTTGCTCTTGCTTTCGCCTCTTCTTCACTATTGGCATCATCAGCAATTACGACTCTGAGTCCAATCCTATTATTAATCCCTTTACGGTTTAGAAAATCTTTACCTGGAAATTGCTGAATCAGTTCGTTATCGACTTCAAAGAGTCCCAAATTAACTTCAGTTTGAGCTTGGGCAATTCCTCGCAGAATTTCTTTAGCAGCATTGGCATCTTTTACTGATTGATTCGGGGTGTCAATGATGGGAATTGTAACAGCTATTGTATAATAGTTTTTTCCTTCAGCTTCCAGTAGCGCATTATTCAAGTAAATTAACGTTTCCGGATCGGCTCCATTCTGTTGCCAGGATTGTTTAAGTAACTCAACAGCTGTTTTATAGTGAGCTTTTGTCCAAAAGCAATTCCGAACTTTTTTCCTGGTTTCTTGACGCCAAATTCCTAAATAATTTCTGAATGGCTCCTGACACTTAGCTAGTAACTTCACACTCCGTTGCTTGAAACGTGGAGCAGAGGTTGTATCCAGTATCTCTTCCCCAGAACTAATCTTGTCTCCTAGCTTGTTAGGTTCTGTGCCAATTTTGTAAATTCCGTAAATGCTAACGATCGCAACAGTCCCTAACGCTAATTTAATCAAAAGTTTAACTAATGATCCTGACACTGGCCAACGCCAAGGTTGTGCTTTAGGATGCTGATAAATCACTGGTAACCAAGTAGCGTAGGGTAATTTTCTATCTAATCGATTCTCTAGATAATGCAGTCTTTTTTGTGCTACTTTAACTGCCTTCTGGAGAGACTTTCCTTGAGAAAATTCTTCCAGAAAAAACCTGAGGAAAGTCTGGGCAACTTCATCGGGCACTGGCTCTTTCATAATAATGGCTTGTGGCATTTGTAATTTAGCTAGAGCATTGGCTAAACCTAAACCATCACAGCTATTAAATATAGCTAGCTTCAAGCCGTTTTTAATGGCTTGCTTGAGAGCTGGGATTAACTCATTAATGAGAATACTGTCTTCCTTATTTATATAAATTCGACCGGTTTCATCATTACATTCGCTAGAACTATGACCAGCAAAAAACAGAATATCCCAACCATCGTTTTCCCAAAGTTTTTGGTCTAACTCCTCTCGTGTCGGTTCTACTAGAAAGCAAGAGGATGAGTCTAAGCTAGAGACTTGCTGCCAATAGTTGCGGTCGGTTTCGATATCAATTCCCTCACTGTTACCAAGAATAGCTAATAGTCTGACCCGATTTCTCAGTTTAGTTTCTGGATGTGGCTGGTATTCCAAGGGAATTAAACTAAATTCAACGGAGTCATGATTATTTTCCCATACATCCCAGAGGTGCCATGGTAATCGTTGAAGCTGAGGATTATCGGTCTGAATCAATACCCGAGTATCACGATGACGGCTTAACTCAGTTGTTAATTGATCTCTGACCTGGTCAAAGCCATCGGATCTAGAATTCAGCCATTGGTTAATATTGTTCCTTAACTCGTCAACCAATTGCTCACAGGATTTAACCGAAGAGATGTACACTCCTTTGGGAGTTAAGCGGGGGTTTCGGTAAAAATACTCTAAATTACGATATCCTTGCTGCCAATCGGTGTATAGTTGATAAATTTCGGGGTTTGGGGCC
Organism: Moorena sp. SIO1F2; assembly: GCF_010672755.1. Taxonomy (NCBI): domain Bacteria; kingdom Bacillati; phylum Cyanobacteriota; class Cyanophyceae; order Coleofasciculales; family Coleofasciculaceae; genus Moorena; species Moorena sp. SIO1F2. The sequence goes on along the minus strand of NZ_JAAHFV010000188.1, from coordinate 7,737 downwards.
AACCGACTCATAATTTTTCCTTCAGCTGACTTGTCTGTTGTTCCCCATGTCAAAGTGACTCGAATTCCACTATCTAGGTCACCATCTAGTGTTAAAGTAACTACTCTATTCATTTCTATTGATTGCCGTATTTTGGTAGATTGCCAGATCCAATAAGCTACAGGAGTCTCCTTGACTCTGATTGACTTACGAAAATTTGCATGTTGATGATTAGCGCTGTTACTCCCTCAGGATTTACTAGGAATTTTAATCCTAAGAATTGTGAGTCAAGCAGCGCTTTAAGTTATGGGGGTATGGGATTCAGGCAACTAGCATACTTTATAGTATATAGATTATACCATATTTTTGAAATTATCCAGAAATATTTAAACTATCTTCACATTTATTTGAACAAAATCGCGACGCATTCCCCCACCTGGGCGTAGACCACGCTACGCGAACGCAAAATCAAAACACGTTTTCATAAAACCTTATTTTTGGGCTGAATAGAAATATATGGGTAGATTCAGGTAACTAGCATTGTACAGGAAAATACCAACAATTATGAACCTTCAACAAACCCAATTATATCAACGCCTTCAGGCATTTTCTTTAGATGACGCTGAGGCCAAATTTCCCTTTAGCAAGCGACTAGCTCGGGAAAATCGCTGGAGTTTTAACTACACTCAGCGGGTAATTGAAGAATACAAGAAATTTGCATTTCTAGCAGTAGTAGCTGACCATCCCGTCTCCCCTTCTGACCCAGTAGATCAAGTGTGGCATCTACACTTAACCTATACCCATTCTTACTGGGGGGAATTTTGCCCAAACATTCTACAAACCCCCTTTCATCATCTGCCTAGTGGTGGTGGTGCCAGAGAAAAGTCTAAATTCGACGATTGGTACAGTAAAACCCTAGCCAGCTATCACTATTTCTTTGGGGAAGCACCACCATTAGATATTTGGGCACCTGCTGATATTCATGTTAGTCAGGATATCAATTTTGTGCGGGTAAACCCTCAGCAGCACTGGATTTTACCTAAAGTTAATTTGCCTAAACGTAGTTTACCTAGGCTTAGTTTTCCTAAGGTTAGTTTAAACTCACTCCCCAAGTTTGGCCTCAACCAATACGCGATTGTTTTCCTATTGTTCGTTTTGACAGTAACCATCACAGGTTGTCAGTCATTAGCCTTAGTCAATAGCGCAAATCCACTTAATTTCACAGGACCATTATTTCTCAGGTTCTATCTATTGCTAGTAAGTGCTGCGGTAGTCTTGGCCTACGGTTTACGTTGGTATTTACGACAACCAGCTTCCGCACCCTATGGCAAATCGGTCTCTCTCGATGCCTATGAGACAGGCTATTTAGTTGGTGGTCAACAGCGAGCTGTCGATACAGCCATCGTTAACCTTGTGCAGAGTGGACATTTAAAACCTGTGCCCGAAGACCGAAGGCTAGAATTAATCAATCCCTTGCGTAACAAAACTAATCCCCTTGAACTTAAAATTGAGAATGCTGTCAAAATTGGTGAGAGCATCACTCAAATCAGAGCATCCGCTGCATCCGTTACAGACCAAATACGCGATCGCTTAACCGATCTCAATCTCTTACTTACAAAAGACCAAGCCCAATCAGCCCAGCAATATCCCGCACTGCCTCTGTTTGCTGTCTTGTTCTTAGGAATCAGCAAGATTATAGTAGGCATTTCCCGACATAAGCCAGTCGGTTTCTTGATCATACTGTGCGTCATCACAGCAATCATTGGTTTGTTCTTTCTGGTTGTACCAGTCAACCGTAGTCGTTATGGCGATACTGTATTAGCAAACCTAAAAGTTAAGCATCGGATGCTGCAAAATGCTCAAAACAATTCTCAACTAGCCCTGGCATTTGCTCTATTTGGTAGTACAGTTTTGAGCCAATATGGTCTAGAAGACTTGCTAAAGGTATTTAATCCTCCCAGCCATTCTGGTAATAGCGGTGGCTTCGGTGGCGGTGGCTTCGGTGGCGGTGGCAGTAGCTGCGGTGGCGGTGGCAGTAGCTGCGGTGGCGGTGATAGTGGCTGCGGTGGCGGTGGCAGTAGCTGCGGTGGCGGTGATAGTGGCTGCGGTGGCGGCTGTGGTGGCTGCGGTGGCGGCGACTAAAGAGTGATAGCGGTTCCCGCGACTGTGAGGTACATCTTGATCAGCCCTACTAGGGGAAAGCCATTTCTTGTGTACCTCATCCAACCACAGAACCGCTCTATTTGATCGTTATCCTTGTCTTCCTTATGGTGCCAAAGCATTGCTTGAGAGTGACTTTGATGACTGCTTTTGGCTCACCGTTGTTCATCACAGGAGGTCTCTTAGCAAAATATTTAATGATGCCATACCTCAAGGCCAAGCTAGGGCACGAGCTGAATTTTACGCATCAAAAACACCACCTACAGCTCAAGCAGAATCTAAGGAAGCAGTACCCGAAACGCCCAAGCCAGAAGCAAATCAGCCCCCTGTAGAGCCGAGCGCATTATCTGAAGCATCACAGATAGAAGCAGCACCCGAAATGACCCAACCACCAGAAGAGATTCAACCGCCAAAAGAGTCGAGCCAGCAACAGCAATGGGTGGACAGTCTAGCGCCAGACCTAGCTCAACTTTTGACAGACGTGCGATCGCGTAGCGTGACCTACGGTCAATCGCCCTTATTTTGCTTGATACGGCAGAGATGAATGGTGCAGATTGATTTTCAGATCACCGTTTTCATCGCGAACATAACCAAAAGAGTATTCTACCTTGATCTCGCTACCGTCTGTTTTGGTGAAAAAATACTCACCCATCGACATGGCTGTATCGCAGTTGGTAATAATTCCTTCATTCTCAAAGCGCACTTTGTTATAGGGCGCAAGAGCAAAACCTTTATCTTCGCTGATGCTGCCGCCGACAAAATAAGACAAAGCCTCTTTCTCCGTGCCTCTGAACGGATCATCGCTGGCCAGTGTTGGTTTGAACAAAACCGTACCAAGATCATAAGCATAAAGCCTGTCAAGAGTACTTTGTGCTTCTGCTTCTGGGCTTTCTGCCTTGCCAATGGCGACAATGGCTTTGCCCCAGCTTTCCTGTGCAGCTAGAACATCGTTTTTTGTGACAGGATTTTCGCATGGCGCAGCCTGTGCCCTTGGCGTACCACCAACGTTCGTGCAACCAGTCATTGTGGTTACTGTGGATAGGATTAAAAGTCCAGAGAAATATGGTTTCATGGTGATCTTTTTCTTTTACTTTTATAAGACTAGGCGTAAATCTCAGTACAGGACAAAAGTTGCCAACAGAGCAGCGTGGGCGTAGCGCAATCGGTGCTTTTGAATAAAAAAAGCTGTTCGCGCAGCGTGAGCTTTAGCTCACCGCTGTTCCCTTAGCTTGGTCTACGGCCAACGGCTGACGGCACATCAAGTAGCCTGAGCCAAAAGCTCACGGCACCTCAAGCAGCGTGCGCGTAGCGCATATGCTGAGGTTACAGAGTTCGATATCAAGCTGCTGAATCCAGATTAAGCTGTTTAAGCGATCTCAACTCTGTAGCAATACCACAAATACTGTACCACTATTCCTCTCACATAATCCCAAATAATTGGGGTAAGTCGCTGATTTGAAATCTCCTCGACTTGAAACGTTGAGGATTTTGGGCTGATGGTGTGCAACCCTTGGCTAATCGCTGTTAGTTTACGACATTTTAGCACAGCAACGTATGTATTTTACATTACATTTACAAATATTTACATTTAGGCTAAAATTGATATAATAAAACAGCAATATCTATCGGGAAATCAAAAGCTGTTCAGGATTCAGCCAAAACTGTTACGTGATCATAACCTCTGGGAATTCTATTAGAAAGTCCTAGACAGGTTGATCTGACGTTACTTAATCCGGAACCAACAGCTCAACTGTTGAAGTCAAGCATATTCCTCCAACGGATCTATTTAGCGAGGGGTTCAGACTCGCTTTATTGAAATTGTTACGGATGTCCCTAAAGATTATACCTTATGAATATTACCATTATTGGTTGCGGTTATGTTGGCACAGCTCTAGCAAATTTCTGGCATCACCAGCAGGGTCACCAGGTTACAGCTACCACTACTACCCAAGAACGGGTAGCAAAGCTGAAGGAAGTCGCTTCACAGGTGGTGGTGATGAAAGGGGATGATACCCAAGGGATGCAGTCGGCACTTATTGATCAAGACACTATCGTCCTGAGTATTGCCCCAATCAGTAATAGGCAAGTTGATGCCAACTTCTACGAAGCCACCTACATCCCCACCGCTAGCAATTTGGTAGCAGCTTTAGCAGATAATCCCAATGTGAAGCAGGTAATTTACCTAAGTAGTTGCGCCGTCTACGGTAACCAAGAGGGGGCATGGGTAGATGAAAATTCTCCCATCGTTCCAGCCAACGAACATGGTCGGGTTTTGTCTTTGACGGAACATATTTTATTAGGGGCAAGCAGTGAAAATTGCAACGTCTGTATCCTGCGCCTTGGGGGGATTTATGGTCCCGGTCGTGAGTTAAGCAAGCGCTTTGAGCGACTGGCAGGCACGACGCTTCCTGGCAGTGGCGATAACTTTATCAATTGGATTCACCGAGACGACATTGTTCAGGCCGTGGAGTTTGCCCGACGAAACCGCTGCCAAGGTATCTACAACCTAGTTAACGACCTCAAACTCACGACGCGGGAGCTGACTGATCAAATATGCGATCGCTACAATCTCCCCAAAGTGTTATGGGATTCCTCACAACCTAACTTCCGAAGCAATAACGCCCGTGTCCATAATCGGAAGTTGAAAGTTGCTGGTTATGAGTTGATTTATGCTCAAACCTTGATTTAAGCCCGCTGAACCAGAGAGGGCCAAAGCAGTTTCTACGACACCAGGAACATAGTCAAATTCGACAATTTTACCGATGGTGCGAAAACGTTCCAGGTCTTTCGGGTCAAAATCCAACATGCTGACTTTGTGACCGAAAACCCCTGTCTTTTCATCGACGACAATATCGCTGCCCTCTGTGGTTTCGGTAATGGAATTCATCCATCGTTCCAATTCTTGTTCATTAGACTTCGCGGCAGAAGTCGGGAACAGGGAACAGGGAACAGGGAACAGTGGACAAGAATTGACGTAAACACTATCATAAAAATACTTTTGCAAGAGGTCTATTGATTTGAACCCCCAATCGGTTCGCGGATTCAATGACGCGGTTCCGTGCATCTGCGGTTTGACCTGGTGTTGTACTCATGTGGGATATCCTGAATATATATAATTGATGATCAAGGATCACAAAGGTTAAAAAAACCTAAAAATTTGTGGCCTTGCTACGCTTATAATGCAAGATCAGAATTCAAAAGCAGTATCAAATGCTGAATTTTTGCTTGCTGCTTTTTCAGATGAGTATCTAGAAAGATATCATATTTCTGAATGAATGGTTGTAGGGAAGAGTAAAATTTATTTACAATGTCTTTAGGAATGCAGAGAGGTAGTTATAAGGCTTCGGAGCTTCATGAAAATCATTAGTAGGGTCAATTTGGAACGGTATCTTGCATAAGAGCATTGGCCTCAAAGCATTAATTATATAGTAAGCTTTTCAGAGTTCATGTAACCCCCTCAGATCTGAGGTATGATTCTCCTAGAGTTAGGCTAAACTATTTCATCTTCATCCAAATCATCAAGATATAGAGGATAAATCAACAATGGTCGATAGTAAACTTCTTAATCCTAATCTAATATCAGCATTAGCTGAACCTGTGGGACTTGTTATTGGGAAAGTTATAGATATTATATGGACACAACCTCAAGCTAGTCGCTTACGTCAGCAGGAATCCTTGTTACAACATCAATTACGTTCAGAAGAGCTTGAACTGCAATCACTGTTCCGTATCAAAGAACTGAAAAAACAACAGCAATATAAATTGGAAGAATTAACATTACAATACCAACAAAGTATTGTGAAATCATTTATTGATTCTGGTATCAGAATTCAAGAACAAGAAATTATTGAACATTTAAAGTCCAGCTATGCCATTTGGACAAACAAAGCTCTTCGAAATTTAGAAAAAGAAGATCAAAACAGTCCTTTTTATGATGGTATAGAGACAACTTATCGAAACCTTAAAACACTATATGAGCAGACGAAGTTACCAATTATTTTAGTTTCTCCTTTTTGGGATGATAGCATATCTAAACCGTTAGGAGAACAAGGTGGTTATGTTGATTTTCGTAATGCTTTCAATAGTGCCTATCGTCAAGCTCCTTGGAATGATATAGCATCTAAGCAAGATGGCTATTTTAAGCGGCCTTTGTATCAAACTGATCGAGATGTGAATTATATCTATAGCGTACTTTCTGATATACCAGTCATTCTCATACATGGAAATATTCAAGGTGTTCATGGAGCTCATCAGCAGGTTCAAAGGATTCATCCTCATATTACCTTTTGGAATTTACTTCCAGATCAACAGGAAGGCTATACTAGCTTAGATTTAAGATTTTTTCCTTTTCAATTGCCCATAGGAACAGGAAACTCCCCTGATAGTTATCAAAAAATGGGAGAATACAGTTTATATTTACAGGATACAGTAGGAAAGTATTTATCTAAAGCTGTTGGTTTAATGAGTGCTTTTTATCATTTGTATTATTTTAAAACTCGTCCCAATTTGGAACAATTCAAGTTAGACACTCAAGAGGAATTGGAAATATTAGCCCTCCAAGTTGAGGAGTTTTATGAGCAGTACAATTTACTGTGTCACCTAAAAATGAAAGGTATTCTTAAAAGAGATGAACTAGGAGACATTATCTTATGACTAAATTTGAAGATTTATTTGGTAAAGAAAGCGATAAAGCCTCATCAAGTTTATCACTTAAAGCGGTTATTGCCATTGATTTCGGTACATCTCGTTCTGGTTTTGCATATGCTATAAGTCCGGCTGATATTAACAAAGAAAATATTGAAGCCATCAAGAATGAAATAGAGATAGTCGGACGCACTGAGTGGCCAGGAGGTCAACATATGCCATATATTAAAACTTTGACGGAAATATTATATTCTCCTGATCATCAAGTAGAAGCATGGGGTTATCAAGCAAGGAGTAAACACTCTCAATTACGTCAAAATCAAGAAGCTACAGATTACCACTATCATAAAAACTTCAAAATGCAACTACATCAATCACAACAAAGAACATCAGATGGGCCAGTTATAACTACCAGTGATGGAAAAGAAGTTTTAGTTATTAACGTGATTAGTGATTATTTACGAGAACTAACAAAAGTTGCTAAAGAAAATATTGGGAACGCATCTGGGGGAATTTTACAGGATCAGGAGATTCGTTGGTGTTTAAGTGTTCCTGCGATTTGGACAGATGCTGATAAAAAGTTAATGCGTCGTGCTGCTATTAAGGCTGGATTAATTAGTGAATCTCGTGCTGATCAAGATCGTCTAATATTAATCCTAGAACCAGAAGCAGCGGCCATTTATTGCCAAGAAAAAGAGGCAGTAAAACTTCAACCAGGAACTATTTTTATGGTAGTTGACTGTGGTGGGGGTACGGTTGATATTACTGTCCATGAAATTGATTCTGACCAAAGACTTAAGGATGCTGCTCAAGGTACGGGAGGACCGTTTGGTTCAACTTATATTGACCAGACGTTTAGAGACTATTTAGAAAGGAAACTATCATCTCATGCTATATGGGAATACTATGAAAAAGAACCTGTTGATTATTTAGAATCAATGGCAGAATGGGAAC
>NZ_JAAHFV010000187.1:0-12516 GCF_010672755.1 Moorena sp. SIO1F2 | reverse complement strand
TCTGCAATTATAAATAGGTTGTGAAATATCAAGCGGCCAGGATGCCAATAATACCATGATTTTGGGTTTATAGATTTTCACAACTCGTTTACAATTGTTATATCGTTTTTAGTTTAACTAGTTTTATTGAACATAAACCTGAATAACAATAAAAATTAGTTTAATCCCCGATGAATCCAAAGCCAACTTAGGCACAACTTAGGCACAACTTAGGCACAACTTAGGCACATCTTAGGCACATAGTTAATTAGGGGTTACTCAGCCGAAGCTGAGCACAGGGATTATTCTATTTATACTTTCCTCTAATACTCTCTTGTTTTTATCACAAGTGGCAGTAGCAATTTCCTGGTATCCAGGTAATTTTTCTAAATCTTTATCGAAGATGGTGAAAACACCTAACTGTTCAACTGAGTGAGAGCATTATTATTCCCACTAACCTCTAATATCAAGTCAGGTTGAATACCCATAATTAGAGGGAGGGTGGGGAGATGGGGAGATGGGGACCCACCCCTAACCCCTCCCAGGAGGGGGAGATGGGGAGATGGGGAGATGGGGAGATTTTTATTAAGGGTAATTATTTCGACATGATCTAAAAAATTTCTTGCAGCCGGAGAGCCTGTGGTCTGCTGCTTAATTAGGATGAAAACTAGCTACAGAATTTATCCCTGTATTTCCTTGAACTCAATGACCATCTTTGTTCCCACCTAAGATAGACTACATTCCCTACATCGTTAACCAACACCTAAGCTGGTATTCATTTAAATTCCATTGTTCTGACAGCAGGTGAGCAAGGGAGCAGGTTTTTTTATAACTGAATAATATCCAATTTAAATGCGCAACACCTAGTTAACCAACACCTAGTTAACCAAAATAATATAACTTACTGATGTATTGTCGTTCGCGTAGCGTCGGCTTTGCCGAAAGGTTAATGTTTGAAGGTTGATAGTCAAAGGTTAACCATTAGCCGTTCGGCAATTTTGATTAAGCTGTCACCCATCTAATTTGCATACTTAGAACGAGGGGGAGAGTGGCAGAGGGATTGACGACTTTTTCCGTTCGCGTAGCGTGGCCATTCGCACCTCAAGCAGCGTGGCAAAAGGCCAAGCGTAGCCAACGGCCAAGGCCTTAAGTAGCAAATCGGCCAATCAAATCACACTAGCTTACTTGGTAGCTTACTCCACGGTGTGACCGACAGTCGTTATGATCTGTCTAATTGAATCTTCAGAGGCTTCGGTTTCAACTCTAACTGTCTTTGATGTTACATCCACTGCGACTTTAGAGTCTGGCTCCTGTTGGAGTATACCTTCGGTAATGGTCTTAGCACAGACATCACACGCAATACTGGGAACTTTTAACTGTACTACTGCCATAGTCAATACTCAATCAGTTTTTCTGACACCGGTTAATCAGCTTCCCCTTAAAGCTCGCAGCCCAAGCTAGCAAGGTTAATGCTTACCAATAACTTAGCTCGATTGACGATAATACTCAATGGGCCTAGCCAGGATTGACTAGACCCATCTGAGTGGAAAAAGACAAATTTTCAACGAGTTAACTTTCTGACTACCAGTTTTGAATCACTACTATGGTTGGCAAACTACACAGATACACCTAATACTACATCTCACACAGTCGTGTCTTTCCGGACTTTGGTTTGGCTTTCCCCAACTTCCGTTGGTTCCTCGCCACTTGATGCTATGTTCGATTGGTGCCTACTGTGGCTGGGTCATAGACCGCTAGAAATCATCTTATCTATGCCCATTTAGGTTTTGGCTTCAGGTTTTTCTCTGAAGGATGACTTCCACTCTTTAAATCTAACACGACCTTCTGGAGATTCCGAATACTTGTTGTTAAAGTTAAGGAGTCTTTACAAACTGCAACGATTAGATGAAAAATTATGAAGGGTCTGGGATTTCCCCAATAGGTTGCACCAATACTCAAAGGGCCTAGCCAGGATTGACTAGACCCATCTGAGTGGAAAAAGACAAATTTTCAACGAGTTAACTTTCTGACTACCAGTTTTGATCACTATGGTTGGCAAACTACACAGATACACCTAATACTACATCTCACACAGTCGTGTCTTTCCGGACTTTGGTTTGGCTTACTCCAACTTCTGTTGGTTTTTGGCCACTTGATGCTATGTTCGATTGGTGCCTACTGTGGCTGGGTCATAGACCGGTAGAAATCATCTTATCTATGCCCATTTGGTTCTTAGCTTCAGGTTTTTTTCTGAAGGATGACTTCCACTCTTTAAAGCTAACACGGCTTTCTGGAGATTACGAATACTTGTTGTTAAAGTTAAGGAGTCTTTACAAACTGCAACGATTAGATTAAGAAGGTTGAAGGTTGTTCGCGTAGCGTGGCCAAAGGCCAAGGTGACAGGTTGAAGGTGACAGGTTGAAGGTTGCATGGTTTGCTCTCCTATCAAGGGTGGGCTTTCACCTTCGGTTCTATGTCACAATAGATCATAGGTAAATTAATAAATATAGCGATAGGGGTTTACTTCCCATAAGCCCATAGCCTAAAGCTGACTTGTAGAGAACCATGCCCGATATCCCTAATTATTTGCGCGGTAACGAAATCCGGCAAACTTTCCTCGATTTCTACTCCCAACGGCAACACAATGTATTGCCAAGTGCTTCGTTAGTACCGGAAGACCCGACGGTGTTGCTGACAATTGCGGGAATGTTGCCGTTTAAACCGATTTTTCTAGGACAACGTCAGTCGGAATTCCCTCGCGCCACCACCTCCCAAAAATGTATCCGCAACAATGATATAGAGAATGTGGGACGCACGGCACGGCATCATACTTTTTTTGAGATGCTGGGGAATTTTAGTTTTGGGGATTACTTTAAGGAACAAGCGATCGCATGGGCATGGGAACTCTCTACAGAGGTATTCGGTTTGCCACCAGAACGCTTAGTAGTCAGTGTGTTTCGGGATGATGACGAAGCGTTTGCGATCTGGCGGGACAAAATTGGCATCCCAGCCCATCGCATCCAGCGCTTGGGTGAGGAGGATAATTATTGGAAATCGGGTCCGACCGGTCCGTGTGGTCCGTGTTCAGAAATTTACTACGATTTTAACCCAGAACTGGGAGACGAGAGCATTGACTTGGAAGATGATACTAGGTTTATTGAGTTCTATAACCTGGTATTCATGGAATACAACCAGGATGCGGAGGGTAACCGCACTCCGTTAGATAAGCAAAATATTGATACGGGGATGGGACTGGAAAGGATGGCGCAAATCCTCCAGCAAGTGCCGAATAATTATGAAACTGATTTAATTTTCCCGATTGTAAAAACGGCAGCGGAAATTGCTGGGGTTAACTATAGCAAGAGTGATGAGAAGACGAAGGTTTCTCTGAAGGTTATTGGTGACCATATCCGGGCAATTGTTCATATGATCGCCGATGGGATTACGGCTTCTAATACCGGACGGGGTTATGTGTTGCGCCGTTTGCTCCGTAGAGTGGTGCGTCATGGCCGTTTGATTGGGATTGATGGGGAATTTACCTGGGAAGTGGCTCAAACTGCGATCGCATTATCTGAATCAGCTTATCCTAATGTGCGGGAACGGGAAAAAACTATCAAAGCGGAAATGCAGCGGGAAGAGTCTCAATTCCTGAAAACCTTGGAACGGGGTGAGAAGCTGCTGGCTGAGATTTTGGCGAAGAAGCCTAAGCAGATTTCTGGCACGGATGCGTTTACCCTCTATGATACCTATGGTTTCCCAGTGGAATTAACTGAGGAAATTGCTGAAGAACAGGGCTTAACGGTAGACCTCGATGGCTTCGAGGTGGAAATGGAACGCCAGCGGGAACGGGCTAGAGTTGCCCATGAAACTATTGACTTAACGGTACAGGGTAGCTTAGATCAGCTAGGGGAACAGATCGATAGTACGGCATTCCTTGGTTACACTGAACCCCAGTCCATGGCTAAGGTAGAGGCTTTGCTAGTTGATGGGAAGTCTGTGGAATCCGCTGGAGCTGGCAGTAAGGTTCAGGTGATTTTGGATCAGACCCCATTCTATGCAGAATCTGGGGGACAAATAGGCGATCGCGGTTATCTGTCTGGGGATGCGCTATTGGTTCGCATCGAAGATGTTCAGAAGGAATCGGATTTCTTTGTTCATGTCGGTACTGTCGAACGGGGAAATCTAACCGTAGGCACAACAGTAACGGCTCAAATTGACCGGGCTTGTCGCCGTCGAGTTCAAGCTAACCATAGTGCGACTCATTTACTGCAAGCGGCTCTGAAAAAAATTGTTGACCCAAGCATCTCTCAGGCAGGCTCTTTGGTGGCTTTTGACCGCTTGCGCTTTGACTTCAATTGCCCTCGCGCTCTGACATCGGAAGAGTTAGAGCAAATTGAGGCACAAATTAATACTTGGATTAGTGAAGCCCATACTGCTGATGTGGAGGTGATGCCTTTGACAAAAGCTAAGGCTAAGGGCGCAACCGCTATGTTTGGGGAAAAGTATGGCGATGAGGTCAGGGTGATTGATTTCCCTGGTGTCTCGATGGAATTGTGTGGTGGTACCCATGTCAACAATACTGCTGAGATTGGCGTGTTTAAGATTATCTCTTCCGCAGGGGTAGCTTCTGGGATTAGGCGCATAGAAGCAGTGGCTGGACCGGCAGTGCTGGATTATCTGAATGTGCGGGATAAGGTGGTTAAGGATTTATGCGATCGCTTTAAAGCACAACCGGAAGAGTTACCTGAGCGGATTAGTAATTTACAACAGGAACTCAAGGCTACTAATAAACAGTTAGATGCCCTGAAGCAACAACTGGCTTTGGCAAAATCTGACCAGTTATTAGCACAAGCTAAGTCAGTAGGTGAGTTCAAGGTTCTGGTAGCGAAGATGGAGGGAGTAGAACCAGAGGGCTTAAAAAGTGTTGCGCAACAGCTACAGCAGAAGCTGGGAGAAAGTGCAGTAGTGTTGGGTTCAGTGCCTAGCCCCGACAAGGTGAGTTTAGTGGCAGCCTTTAGTAAGGGTGTTAATCAGAAAGGCTTGCAGGCTGGGAAGTTTATTGGTGCGATCGCTAAAATTTGCGGTGGTGGTGGCGGTGGACGACCTAACTTGGCTCAAGCTGGTGGAAAAGATGGCAGTAAGTTAGGGCAAGCTCTTGATAGGGCGTTGCAACAGTTGTTGGAAGGGTTGCAGTGATTTTGGAGTGGGGGATCCCCCCTAACCCCCCTTAATAAGGGGGGGATTTGAGATTAAGGGGGGATTTGAGGAAATAGTTGTATTTGTGCGATCGCTCTTTTGTGTGCTGGTGAACAATTTAGTGCGTCAGTGCAATAGTTTTGTTTGAGCCACTGACCGACCCATCGTAATTGGTGAGTTAGTGCAATAGTTTTTTTTAGCGCTTGCATGTTAATCCAATTTCGGTTATAATACTATCACCGCTGACGCAATGGTTTTCCAGCCATGATGATTTCCACCGCATAAGGGGCTGATTTAGTAAGTGTTTCTGCCACTCGCCTCCGTTTCCTGATGAACAAGGGCAGAGTTACAGGTAGGCTTGGCACCACACTCGAAAGGATTCTTCAAGAGAAGATATCGAGTGTAATGTATTGTTGTACATTTTTATAAAAATTGCATTTTTCCCCTACAAGCTTTGCTTAGCAAAAATTGTAGCAATAACCCTATAATAGTTTATCATACCTATACCCTAAATAGCCTAAATTTTGATACTCTCAACAGTATCTTGCTTGAGGTAATGCTGAGGCTAATCTTAATCTTTACAATTCACTATATTCATGGAATAATACCGAGAAAATTGAATAATCTGAGTAGGTCTACCTCGATTAAGGCTGTAGATTTACATCATAATATCTGTAAGTACGATTGTCTAAATCCGGCACTAAATTAAACGCTTATTGTTTATTTATAATTATCTAATGGCTGATCATTATATATCACATAGCTATCGTATTCTTCAAGAATATAAAACTTCAATATACTCTAGAACCTATAAGGTAAATGATGAGAGTGCAGCAGCACAACCTTGTCACTATATAGCCAAAGAATATAAGCCTCTGTCTGAAGAACCAGAGGTAATGGAAGAAGCTCAAAAGCTCTTCAGACAACGTGTCCAAGAGATAAGGGCTTTGAAAATTAACGGTATAGCAAATATTAAGTATCAGTTTCGCCAAGGCAATAGTTTCTATATACTTCGAGATTATATAGAAGATAATACTATTGAGGTAGAGATTAAAAATGGCAAGTATTTCCAAGAGAAAACAGTTAAGAAAATTCTCAAAAAATCTCTAGAAATTTTAGATAAATTACATCAAGCTAAAATAGCTCAGGGTAATATTAGGGCTTCTAACCTAATATATTTAGGAGACGATCAACTAACTCTTCTTGATATTGGAGATTTAAACGAAATCGGTGGGCTACAGCTAGTTTCCGGCAAGGTGTCTATTGCTCTAGACAAATATAATGATCGTTACAAACCACCCAAAGGGAATAAAGAGAGGTATCGAGACGATCTATATGCTTTGGGAGTTGTTTGTATTGAGATGATCAGATCTCAGATTAATCCTCAGCTTATTAGTCACCAATCTACTAAAGAAACTATATGGCGTTATCACGTTCCTGGGAAACGCCCTTTACAGATTAGCGATGCATTTGCAAAGATCATAGACAAAATGATTCTTTATGAGCCGCAAGCTCGGTATCAGTCAGCTAAAGAAATATTGAATGACTTAGATCAACTCCTTGAGCCTAGGTCTAAAATCCCTGCATATGACAAGACTCAGCTTAAGATAAGTATTATTAGATTTAGGAGAAAACTATTTTCCAATCCACTATATGCTCTATTGATTGTAGTTTCTTTAATTGGTTTTGCTTATCTATTACTAGGAGTAATTCAAAGAATTGTTTTTAAGCCTGAAACTTGTCCAATTAAGATTGATGATAACATAAGTTGTGGTGAAGAGAGTCTATTGTTTGGTTATCAACCAAACAATAAAGCTGATGGCCTTAAAGCCTTTCGTAACCAAGACTACCAAAAAGCTTCAGAGTTTTTTAAAGTTTCCTGGGAAATAGAAGATAGAGATCCAGAAACTCTAATTTACTGGAATAATGCTAAACTTAAAATAGATACCAATATAAAGCCCTATACTATTGCGGTTGGAATTCCTATCAGAGTAGACGAAAAGACAGCCAAAGAGATACTTCGAGGAATTGCTCAAGCTCAAGACTATATCAATAACTCCGAAGCTAAGATCAATGGTAGACCGCTGAGGATCTTGATTGCCGATGATCATAATGATGTCGCTCACGCTAAGGATAGGGCAAATCAAATAGCTTCTCAAAGTGAGATCATAGCTGTAGTTGGTCATTATGCTAGTGGAATTACCCTTAAAACCTTGGAAGTTTATCAAAAACATAAAATAGTTATAGTTGCTCCAATCAGTAGCTCAGAGTCTTTGACAGATTTCTGTACTAAGCAGAAACAGTGTTTCTTTTTTAGAATTGTTTCTAATCATAATCATTCAGCTCCATACTTAGTTGATTTATTACTTGATGAGTTGGATAAGAATGGTCTTGAAAAAACAGCTGGGGTTGTTTATAGCCACCCTGATAATTATAGCAATTCGTTTAAAACCGTTATTGAAAAGCGTGTGCGAGAAAAAGGTACGTTGATTGATTTAGAGCAAAACGATCTCTCAACTCCATCGTTTGATGCAGGACAAATAATTGATTACGCTCAACAAAATAAAGTAAATGCAATTTTTGTCGTTCCTGACGGGAGAACTACAAGTTATGCAATTCCTAACGCAATAGATTTGATAAAATCTAATCAGGGTCGGGTATGGATTGGAGGATCGTCCTCAATATACGATCCTCAGACTTTAGAAGGCCTATCTAAAGAGAATGAAAGTGTACTATCAAAGTTTATAGCTTATTCTGATTGGCATCGCTTGGAAGGGTGCGTAGATACTCCTGAGGGAAAACGCTTTTGCGATCAAGCTTCAAAACTATGGGCAACAGGTCAGGTAAACTTGAGAACAGCTACTGCATACGATGCCATCATGACCATCGCTAAGGCTCTAGAGACTTTACCAAACCCCAATCGAGTCAAGTTACAAGAAGTCTTAAGGAAAAATAATTTTAGTTACTCAGGTGTAACTGGGACAGTCAAATTCAAACCAGATGGTAACCGCACAGAGCCACCAGGAGGGGCAGTTAAAGTTATACGATCAACATGTAGTACAGCTTACCACGGATTAGAATTTGTTCCCATTGAGTATGTGGCTGAAAGACCATGTCAGTTGATTGAATAGGAAAACCTTATGAATAATACAGAAAAAACTGTTATTGCAGTAACTGGTCATACCAATTCCGGTAAAACAACTTTGATCAGAACGTTAACCAAGAGCAATGTCGGTCTAGTTGCTGACCAAGCACATGCAACAAAAAAGACTGAAACGATTCCATATGAGACTATGCAAGCCTGGTTCCTTGATTGTCCAGGTTTTGAGGTTCCAGATTCTTGTTTAGCCTATATGAGAGCTAAAAAACAAGGGCTTTCTCCAGAGATATTAGCAAACATATTTCCAAATGTTGATAGGATGAAATATGACCTAATAGCAATAGAAGGAGTAGAGCAAGAAGCAGATGTGGTAATATACGTTGTCGATACGTTAAATGATGTGCCGGAAACAGGACATGATCAAGAAATTGAACTTTTAAAGGAATTAAATAAGCCGATTATTGGCATTGGAAATAAAAGCATAAAAAGAAATGAACAGCATGTCGAACGAATAACTCAGTGGGAAGATTTTTTTAAACGAAACCATATCACTAATTACATTATGTTTGATGGTTGGTGGGATGATCCTGCCAAAGTTACTCAGATTTATAGCTATGTTGAAAATTTATTGTCTGGTCACAAGAAAGAAAGATATCGCATAGACCTTGCAAATTTCAGAAATAGACAACTGGAAATTTTAAGGGAAGCTTCATATTTAATGTATGACTGTATCCAAGCATGCAGCAAAGCAAAAAGACAAAAGGGTATTGATAACACTTCACCAGAAAAGAATCTCATTGATGAAATACGTAATGAAGTTAAACAGTTGTTAGAAGATTTTAATGAAAACGTGTCAAACCTTTATGACTTAGCAGCAGACGATCCACTCAAAGGAGTTAATGACCTTAACTTTCATAAAAAAAACTTTTCAAAGCCTAAAGATGTAGTTGATGGTGCAGCTGCTGGTACAGGCATTGGGACTGGAATCGGTGGTGTTATAGGTGGGATAATCGGTTTTCTGATTGGATTGCCTGTTGGTGGTTTTACTGCTGGAGGAGCAGCGCTAGCTGGTATACAGGTAGGGGCTACTGTTGTTGGTTTATTGGGAGGAAGTATTTGGGCTGTATTATCTGTAAATAACAATATAGAAGTTTCTCTCGACCAAAATGGTAAAAACTTTATAGCTACTACTTGCCTAGCCATTATATGGGGAGTGTCTTACCACGGTTACGGAAACAGCCCAACCATAGGAGAGAAAGAAATTGTTGGGCTTTTAGAAACAATTAAAAATTTCCAAGACAACAGATTTATTGTTTGGGATGAACTAAGGAAAAAACAGGTGTTTGAAGAATGTAAACAGTTTTTTGATAAAATAGAAGGTAGATTGTAAGGTGAAATGTGTAGCAAAGGGAGCAGGGAGTAGGGAGTAGGGAGTAGGGAACAGGGAACAGGGAATAGGCAATAGGCAATAGGGAATTTTGTGTACCTCATTAGGCTATAAGCCGCTATATTCAACAGCTGAGAGCTGAGAGCTGAGAGCTGAATGCTTACTTGCTCCCTAAAACCCAGAACTAAATTACCTAAAACGTGCTGATAACTGCGATAAAAGCCTAAATAAAATTCTCAATCACTGCTGTTACCGCTTCATGATACTCTTCAGAAATACCTAAAGTTCCAGCCAATCGAACGGTTTGCACCTGTTCTAACTCCGCCATCGCTATCATTTCGGCTTTTGACTTAGGTGGTGCATTTTCCGCCAATATAATTAATACGGGCATGGGAACAGAATCTAAAAGCTGCAAAAATTCCTCCCGATTAGCGACAGGATCGATTGCGCCAGTAACAAACGCAGCCGGGGCATATCTGCCGCCATCTTTGGAAGTAATTTGATGTTTTTGGGCGATAAATTCCGGAGTTAGTTTGGTTTCATCCACATAGACGTGGCGTTTATACATCAAGCGCAGAAACGAAGGAGTAGTGTTGAGATAGTATAGAGTCTGACCTAACCAGGGCGATCGCACTAGGTTTTTTACTCCGTTTCTCACTCCATCGGGTAAACCCATTACTCTTAACGGTCCTTTCCAAGTGGGAGCTACTAAAATTAGTTTAGAAATACTATCTGGATTATCTTGGGCAAACTTTAAAGCGTATCCCGAAGCATGACCGGCAGCAATTACAGCAAGTTTCGCCCCCCTAGCCCCCCAACTTTGGGGGGAAATTGAGTTAAAGTCCCCCAGAATTGGGGTATTTAGGGGGCTTGTAGCTCTCGGTAGTGAGGTCAATTCATCTGAAAACAGCTGTAAGCTAATTGAGTTATTATTAAAAACAGAGTTAACAAAATCTGCTAATAACTGCTGAAATAATACGGGATTGTAATCCACAGGAGGGCATTGAGACTCGCCAAATCCCAACCAATCTAGAACCGTAACGTGATAGTTGGTAGCGAGTAGATTGGCAATACCTTTCATTTCTGTGCGACTAGACACCGTACTAAAAGCAGGCAGTAACAGTACAGGGTCTCCTGCGCCAATGGTTTCGTAGACCACTCGATAGTGTTTGTGTTGCCAATTCCAGTTGTAGAAATTTTTGGTACCGCCAATACCAGAGTTAAGCTCAGTGGGATTAGTTGTTGTAGTCATAGTGATAGGGCTGCATCTGATATTTGTAAATCTATAACTAAAAGAAGTGTGGTGATATCGGGATATCGAGAGATAGGGGATATTTTTAGCAATGAAACAAGGGGTTCAGCAGGGAACCTAAAGATTGAAGCTAATTCCATCTTCCTTAACAACGAGGGAATCATCGCAGCAGAAACAGCAGGAGACCAAGGCAATATTAGGCTGCAAGCTGTTGATATCCGACTGCGTAACCAAGTTTACCACCGACTCGAGAGGATCCAGTGATTAATGCCCACAGAACAGTGAGGTGCCGAACTCGTCCTGGGTTAGCCAGCAGCAGACAACAATTACGGCAATTACAGCAGCAACAATCATCAGTGATATCCCCTCAACCTCCCCAAGACAAAAAAGTGATTATTGAAGCCCAAGGCTGGGTCAGAGCAAAGGATGGCACGATTATTCTGACTGCGCAACCGTTTAGGGGTACTCCTGTTGATCAGATATTTTCTAATCTTGATTGCCATTCGGGAGTCGGGAGTCGGGAGTCGGGAGTCGGGAGTCGGGAATAGAAATTGTCTTAACCTTTACTTCGACTGCTATAACCTGCTTCGACTGCTATCGGAACTGGAGCTGACAACGGTAACGAGAATTGTATTAGTTGAATTTGATGCGATCGCGTAGCGGCTCTAAAAGAGCATCGCTAACTGATTGCGATCGCGTAGCGGCTCTAAAAGAGCATTGCTATAGCGCTAGGCGCAAGGCAGAAGGCAGAAGGCAGAAGTTGGCTCTAACAAAGTTTTAGAGGTAAGAGCCTAACCTTCTGGATCTGCGCCAGACATGGTATAGGCATCAGTATGGCATACTCCGGTTGCTTTAATTTCCACCATCACCTCACCCGCCTTAGGTTCGGCTACCTGAACCGTTTCAATGGATAAAGGCTTGCCTGCTTCAAAAGCTACTGCGGCTTTGACCTCCAAAATCAACTCCTACTTGCTCTGATCAACTGACCTATTTTATTGAAATATTCTGGCTTTGGATAGCAAGCAAAAGAGGAGGTAAACAGGATTTTTACCTGATCCGAGTTCCCGATTCCCGATTCCCGATTCCCGATTCCCGATTCCCGATTCCCTAAAATCCACAATATACTTCATTTATTGCTCTCATGCCAACCCGCGTTAATTAGGGATCCTATTATTGTACAATTAAAAAAACCACAAATAGTATAATTTTTCCCAGGTTTTGGGGTAATTGACGGAATAAAAACTCATGGCAGCTGAAAGAATTGTGCTCTTATCCAGTAGAGAAATAGCTAAAATGCGTCTTGCTGGACGCTTAGCCACTGCACTCTTAGACCATTTAGAACCCATGGTTAAGCCAGGGGTAAGCACCCTAGAGATTAATGATGAAGCTGAGCGTTGGACAAAAGAGCATGGAGCAATCAGTGCTCCCTTAGGCTACCAGGGCTTTCCTAAATCTATCTGTACCAGTATCAATGAAGTTGTTTGTCACGGTATCCCTAACGGTAAGCAAATCCTTAAAGATGGGGACATCATTAATATTGACGTAACACCAAAGCTGGATGGATATCACGGGGATACCTCTAGAACCTTTTTTGTTGGGACA
>NZ_JAAHFV010000186.1:0-12573 GCF_010672755.1 Moorena sp. SIO1F2 | reverse complement strand
AGTCAATAACTGTAGCTGATAACTAATGGAGTAACCAAAGGAACAGCCCCTATTTGTTTTAACCTACGGATTGATGCTTTGTCTAGATATAATAATACTTAAGTTTACTTTAAATTTCCAATACTTGATTTTAAGTATTGGAAATTTAAAATTCAAAGTAATACTATGTTAATTAAATAACCGTTAATATTGATGAATACAACTGTAGCAGTTGTATTTGCCCCTAAATTTGCGATTACTGCTCTTTTTATTAACGGAATTAGATCAACATGATATAATTTGCTTCTAACCTGTGGTGTGGAAGCGGGTTAGCTTAAGTCTGTTGACTCAATATCATACATACAAGGAATCTATGCCCCCAGCTGTTTCCCTCCAGAACATCTACAAAATCTACGATAAGGTCCCTGTAGTCAATGACCTCTCCTTTACGATTGAATCAGGAGAGATATTTGGTTTGCTTGGTCCGAATGGTGCTGGTAAATCCACTACAATTCGGATGGTAACTACGTTAACTGAACCGACCAAGGGGCAAATTAAGGTAGCGGGTTACGACGTTGTACAAGAAAAAGATCAGGTCAAGGAAAATATTGGTGTGGTCTTGCAGCAAACTAGCGTGGATATTGACCTGACTGTCTGGGAAAACATGGAACTCCACGGACGGCTGCATCACATTGCCAATCCTGGGCGTCAGCGGCTGATTAATCAGTGGTTAGAGTATGTAGAGCTAATAGACCGACGGGATAGTTTAGTTAAAACTCTGTCTGGGGGAATGAAGCGTCGGTTGCAAATTGCTAGAGCGCTGTTACATCAACCGAAGATTCTATTTTTGGATGAGCCTACAGTGGGATTAGACCCCCAAACCCGCCGTCGCCTGTGGGAAATTATTCGGGATTTGAATCGCCAAGGTATGACCATATTGCTAACTACCCACTATATGGAAGAAGTGGAGTTTTTGTGCGATGGCTATGGCGCTGGCAAGCCAGGACGGATCGGGATCATGGATTCTGGTAGACTAATCGAATTAGGTACACTTGAACAGTTGCGCCACCAACATGGGGAAGGATTGCTGATCAAACAACTCTCAGAACGCTTTGAGTACAAATTTTTCCCGACTCTGGAACAAGCAAGTGGCTATCTCGAAAGTTTACCGGATAAAACTGGTGTGATGGTTCGTCCCTCCAACCTGGAAGATATTTTTGTTGAATTGACAGGACGTCAATTGGATTAGAAGCGAATTAAAACAATGCCTCGTCTAGCTACCCAAATTGAAGCGATTCTATACTTGAAGGGACAGCCCGTCTCCATAGAGGAAATCTCAGAGTATGCCCAATGCGATCGCGAAAAAGTTGCGGATGGCCTGATTGAACTGATGGCAGACTATGCCCACCGGGACAGTGCTTTAGAAGTTGTGGAAACTCCTGCTGGGTATAGCTTACAGTTACGAGCCACTTTTAGTGAATTACTGCAAAACTTAATTCCCGCTGAATTGGGCACAGGTGCTTTGAGGACTTTAGCTGCGATCGCTCTTAAAGGTCCGATTACTCAAGCTGACCTAGTCAACCTTCGTGGGAGTGGAGCGTATCAACATATCCAGGAACTGGTCGAGCTCGATTTTGTCCAGAAACGTAGACAAACTGAGGGGCGCTCGTACTGGTTACAAGTTACTGAAAAATTTCATCAACACTTTGAAGTTGAGCAGCTACTGCCACCCCAATAGAAGCTATGCCAAGGGTTACAGAAACTTCAAGATTTCTTTAAGTAAGCTTTTTTTCTCAGAATTTCTACCGAAAAAACTTAGATTTATCCCCGAAAGCGGATTCAGCTTATCTCACAATCGTTTAGAGTATAGAAAAGTCGAGATGAAGCAGGTCAAACCTAAAATTTCTAATGGTATTCAACCCCGATTTTCTAAGTTCCCCAGGAGCAGAGCCTCAACCGAACCAACTGCTGCAATACCTCCAGAATCAACCTTCTGATGTTTTAGCAAGGATTGCTAAGTCTGCTAGCCCTGAAATCCAACAAATCATCTCTCAGAACGTTCAGGGGCTAGTAGGGATGCTGCCATCAGAAAACTTTAATGTTCAAATCACCACTGATCGGGAAAATTTAGCTGGATTGTTGGCTTCAGCCATGATGACTGGTTATTTTCTCCGTCAGATGGAACAGCGTATGGTTCTTGAGGACAACTTAACCAACTCCACTCCCTTACCTACTCACAAGCGGCGCACTGAAAAGCGTAGCGACTCCCCAAACCCAACTGAGTCATAGATGTCCTCTGGTTTAATACCTACTTTGATACCTACTAAGTTAGGTAGACACCAGTGAATTCCACTATGTTCAGAATGATTAACTTGGGAAAAAGAGTAAATGGAATAGGAAAAAGGGATCATACTATAACAATCTATTGTCCCTTTTTCCTTTTTAGGCGCAGGTCGAGATGGATCGGATGGGAGGATGGGCGGATAAAGGGGGATACTCGTGCATCCATTATTCTGCCCTGATCCGAAGTTCTCTTGTCCTAAATTACCGACAACTGCAGCGAAGTTTGTTACCGATTACCCATTATCGTAACCCAAACAAAATCTTCGACGCGGACTGGATGCACAGAAGGTCAACGACCCAGCCAAATCTTAATCTGTTGACACTCCCCATAGCTAGAAGCTAGGGGATTCTCGGTTCAGCGACTCGTCTTGCCCTTCCAGGCCGGAACCAAAAAGAGTAGAGGACAAATCTCCCCGAGCGTTGAGTAGAGTTCCCGTGTGCCCCAAGGTACTTAAGGCTCTAGTTAGTATATTTTTTGCGGCGTTGTGATCGCGATCTAGCCGACACCCACACTTGCAGACATGAGTTCTAGTCGATAAAGACTTCTTGACTACTTCGCCACAATTAGAGCAATTCTGGCTGGTATAAGCAGGGTTGACTGCAACAGTTACCCGACCAAACTTTTGACCAAAATATTCCAGCCACTCCCGAAATTGGTACCAACCTGCATCGTTAATGGATTTGGCAAGACAGTGATTCTTTACTAAGTTTTTGATCCTCAAGTCTTCATAGGCGACCAGATCGTTAGATCGGATTACGCAACGCGCGAGTCTCTTCGCATGTTCTTCACGCTGCCTACTTATTTTAAGGTGTGTCCTACCTAGCCTATTAATTGCTTTTTTACGGTTAGCAGAGCCTTTCTTCTTTCGGGAAACCCGACGTTGATAAAACTTTAAACGTTTCTCCCCTCTTCTGTAAAATCTTGGGTTAGGTTCTGAGTACCCATCAGAGTCTGTATAGAATTCTTTTAATCCAACATCTAAACCAACAGTAAAGCCAGTAGCTTCTAGTTGAAAGGCCGTAGGCCACGCTTTCGGCAAAGCCGACGCTGCGCGAACGCGAACGGAATTATCTGCTTTGACGCAAAACTGGACATAATAACCATCGGCTCTTTGGACGATACGAACCCGCTTGATCAGTTTCTGGTCGAAACGCCATAAGTCCCACGTCCCCTTAAGCTTGACTTTACCGATTCCTTTCTTGTCGGTAAAATTTATAGATTTTTTATCTGGGGATAACTTCCACCCGGATTGCTTATATTCAACCGACCTAGAATGTTTCTTAAAACGGGGATAGCCCTTTTTCCCAGGTACTTTTTTCTTACAGTTGTCGTAGAACCGCTTTATTGCCCGCTCTACATTTTCAACTGAAGCTTGACATGCATGACTGTTCAGGTCTTTGACAAAATTAAACTCTTCACGTATTTCGGTGTTGTAACGGTACAATTCTTTTTTGCCCACTCCATGGTTATCCATCCAGTACCGAAGTACTTTATTCCGGACAAAGCGAGCCGTTATAATAGCTTCATTTATCGCTAATTTTTGAGGCTCTTTAAGGACAGCCTTGAACTCCATTACCAACACCTGAAATCACCTCCTTGGTTCGTTTGCTTTACTTACTATTATAGTCGATAACGAGCGGGCAAAAGTTCCCGGACAGTTAGGGAATAAATTCCTGTTCGGGCTAACCCCATGGATAGAATCCAGGGGCTTGCGCTCTCAGGGTTTTCGGTCAATAATCTGGTCAATAATCTGGTCAACTAGATTTGTGCCACCAAACCATAGAGCAAACAGAATTGAGATGGAGAGGCTTGCTCCGATCAAGCACAGCACTAAACCGGCTAGGCTAATTGCGCCATCATCTTCAGTTAAGCCAAAACCAGTTATAAAAATTCCAATAGCTGGAAGGGTATTTGTTCCTGGAATTGGAATCATCATCGAAATTGACATTAATGCGATCGCACTCCCCATAAATATCCGACCAGGCAAACTGGTACAAATATAGCTTAGGCGAGGACGGGTCACTGCCTCAATCCGCTGCAACCAAGGGAGTCCTATTTTCAGAAAACCCTGGACTGTTTCCAATTTCATTTTCCCATTCATCATCTTATTGGGTAGCCAGGGGCGTTTGGCACCAACGATGAGCTGAATAGCCAACAAGAAGATCACAATCGCAAAGGGAATCGAATAACCCGGTGCTGGAACTGGCAAAGCAGACGGTAGGGATAGGATAACGAATAGAAACCCAAAAATACGTTCCCCCGCTAGGGTCAAAATATCTGCCAGCTTTACCTGAGGCTCTCGCTCTTCCTCAAAAAAATAGCGCTGTAGTTCTACAGAGAGTTTAGCCATTCAGTAGTGATTAGTTATAAAAGTTAATATACTAATCTATACTAATCCTTCTAGCACTTACCCTGAAATTACCTAAGATTAATTGTTAGGTGTGCAGCAATTCACAAATGGTTTGTTAGCGATCGCTTCTAACTCCACTGATTTGATCAGATCTACCCATGCTTGGGGCTGGGAATCCCGTAACTGGGCAACAGTAGTCACAGTTTCTTGCCAAATCATAGCATCAGCATATAGTTTGGCTTTTTCTAAGGTATTTTGCTCCTGCTCTAGATTAAGCGCTAATTCTGGACTAAGTTCAGTACGCTGGAGTATTCCTTTAACCCACTGATCTCGGCTACGCTCTTGAGGATCGCAAACGAGTACGAAAAACCACTTGTATTCCTTACCCATAGTCAGAGGTACGGTTTTCGGCACGCTCAGTTGCACAATACCGTTCGTGTTATCCAGGCTCAGGCTGGTCAGGTACACCTCTTGATCCTGGTCATCAATTAACACAAATTCTGCTTCGGAGGCTTTAGTTTTGGGAACATACCAGAACAGTGTAGGATTAGCCGCCACTGTTTTGACCAGATTATTGGCAGGCACGATAGGAGTCAAAGGGATGTCACCGTTGTCAGTACAGGAATAGCTACGAGACCCTCCTCCTGCTGTTCTTGTTGGTTTTCCTCGTTCTGGTACTCGTGGAAATTCAATCATATGTGTCCCAGCCCCAAGGGTTTTAGACGGTGACCCTCGCTCTGGTGGTGCTGGGAATTGTAAACCAACTTCATGGTGTGGGTATGACTGTGCGAGTAACCGGGGTGCCGTCAAGTCATTTACCAGTGCAGCCGACAGCATAGTAGTAAGCACTGCCAGATAGGTTGGAGTTTGTTGCCATATCATGATCAATCACCCTACTCATTAATAGGCCTCTTGCAAAAGTCCATTTTTGCTATTGGGCTATAGTATTTATCACCCTCTTTTTAAAGATTTATGCAAGATTCTATATAATTTTAGAATTTTCCTGTACATATTATCCATATCTATATAGTTTCCCCACTTCTTAAAAACATCCATAATCTCTAAAAATCACCCATAATCCGCTTTCGCAACTGGTATTTGCCTACCTTCCCTTATTCTTCAGCAATAAAGCCATAACTCTACCTGTAGGGTAGAGTTTGGTACCCAGTTTTGGGTAAGTTCTGTTCTTCCAAGGATTGCGGCTAATCCCACACCTTATTCAGCGGGCTAATTGCTAATTATTCTTAATTAATTGTTAAGTAAATCAGGTATTGAACTTGGGGATTTATGTATTTAATCCCAATTTACCATCAAAGGTATTGGTATTCTTACCATATTCTATCCCAAAATCCCAATAATCTCAAGTTCGCTTAATCACTTTTTTGGGTCAGGGTAATCGATAGTCGGTCATCGTCAACTACCAATTACCCATGACCTATGACCCATTACCTGTTACCCATTACCCATTACCCGATCAGGGAGATCAGGATTATTGAACTGGCATTGTCAAAGGATTACCCTAGTTTTAGGTACCAGAAGTCCAAGAGTTCATGTACTCGATTTGCTCTGGGGTTAGGGTGTCAATGTTAATGCCCATTGCTTGTAACTTCAGCCGCGCAATTTCCTTATCCACTGCTTCTGGGATGGAGTGTAAACCTGGTTCAATGGATCCTTTGTTCTTGACTAGGTATTCACAGGCCAAAGCTTGGTTAGCAAAGCTCATGTCCATCACCGCACTGGGATGACCTTCAGCTGCTGCCAGGTTAATCAGGCGTCCTTCACCCAGTACTACAACGGATTTACCATTTTTCAAACAGTACTCTTGGGTAAAGTTCCGTACTTCTTTGACTTCTGTTGCCATTTCCCCTAAGGACTTGAGGTCAATTTCAATATCGAAGTGACCGGAGTTGCACACCATTGCTCCATCTTTCATCACCTCGAAATGCTCAGGGCGAATCACGTGCTTGTTACCAGTAACTGTGATAAACAAGTCACCTAAGGGAGCCGCTTCTGCCATCGGCATTACCCGGAAGCCATCCATCACAGCTTCAATGGCTTTAGTGGGGTCGATTTCAGTAACAATGACATTGGCTCCCAGTCCCCGGGCTCGAAGTGCTGCGCCTTTGCCACACCAGCCATAACCGACCACAACCACGTTTTTACCAGCTAGCAACACGTTGGTGGCGCGGATAATACCATCAAGGGTAGATTGACCAGTACCGTAGCGATTGTCAAAGAAGTGTTTGGTGTCAGCATCATTAACATTCATTGCCGGGAATGTCAAGACACCGTCATTGAACATAGCCCGCAGACGGACAATGCCAGTGGTGGTTTCTTCGGTGGTACCAATGATATCACTGAGCTGGTGTTGGCGATCTTTTACCAGAGTGGCGGTAACATCACTACCATCATCGATTATAATGTTTGGTTTGTGATCCAGGGCAATTTCAACGTGGCGGTGATAGGTTTCGTTATCTTCCCCTTTGATGGCAAATACAGAAATATCATGATCAACCACTAAGCTAGCCGCCACATCATCTTGGGTTGAGAGAGGGTTGCTGGCAATTAGGACAGCATCAGCACCAGCAGCCTTGAGTGCGATCGCTAAATGGGCAGTTTCCGTAGTAACGTGACAGCAAGCAACTAAACGAATTCCTTCCAAAGGCTTTTGTTGGGCAAAGCGGTCTCGAATTTGCTTGAGCACTGGCATCTCCCGTCCAGCCCATTCAATCCGCTGCTTTCCTTTTGGTGCCAGAGACAGGTCTTTAACTTCGTGTTTTATCCTAGTCGCAGTTGCAATCATCAGGTTTTGTGTTTTAGTTAACGTTTTTTAGTTTAGCCTTGATTAGTTTAACGTGTCCCTTGAAAGTTCCACCGGATGGGCAAGCTTTATCAAAATTCTGATTAAACCTGCTGATATTGAAGATATTTTACATATTTATCTCTTTAACGAGTGCTAATTACATCCCTTGATGTAGCAAATTGGCTATTTTCTGAAGGATATAGGAAACTCAATGGCAGCAAGGCCTCTTAGGATTGACTACTGATCACTCCTAAATTAGTATATTTGTACTATAATCAAGAGAGCGAGTTGACGGTTAGCTGATCTGATGTAAACCCCTAATCAAGGTTTTTCCCCATGAAGAAGCACTATATCCTGAGCATCAATCCCAATGCCGACTACCAATGGGAGCAGTGTACGTCACGAGATCCCATTACGGCAGAACGGCCAGACTTTGCTGGTTTGATTGCCCAAGCTGTGGCAGATCAAACTGGTTCTTATCTAGTGGCAGTTAATATTGAGGTAGAAGTATTAGAGCAAGCAGCACAGCCCCAAGCTCAGAAAGTGCGGGTTGATTTGCCAGTGGTTCCTGTGGAAGTGCAACCATCAGGATTAGTAGCATGATTATTGACATAGTTAACCGGACCCGGTTCTAACACAAATGTAGCTTCAACCCGCATTCAACAACCGCTCTCCTATCCGGTCAGACCTGGGCTTGGTGCGGGCTTAGCTAAAACCAACCAAAAAGCTTAACGAGGCAAACCGTTCCCCGGCCCGATGATGGGATTTTCCACGGCTTCTCGGTACTGTTCAACGGCTTCAGTATAGGCAATGGGCAGAACACACTCGACGTTTTCATGGGGACGAGGAATGATTACCCAGGATTCCAGGGTAGCGCCATGGGCTTTTTCGACGGCTGCAATACCGGCATCCATAGCTGCTTTTACTTCCGAAACATCCCCTCGAATATTGATATTGAAGCGGGCGCTACCAACTCTGATGTAGCCTACTAAGGTAACCCTACCAGCTTTCACCATAGCATCTGCTGCTGCGAGTATACCAGGAAAGCCTTTGGTTTCGAGAGATCCAACCGCCACTGTGGACATAGCCAAACTCCTTACTTTGTTGAATTTGTTGAATTATTTTAAACTCAGGAACTATTGTACGAATCTTCGCTACCGATGCTGACAAATAGCGATTAAGCCTATTGGTTTAAAATGTTCGGAACTCTTCGACTTTGCTGGTGTAGTGGATGGGCAGCACTGTGTCCACATTTTCATTAGGGTTAGGAATGATATAGTAAGCTGTCACCTCTGCACCATAGGTTTTCTCTACGGCTTCCAGACCAGCTGCTACCGCGACGTTTACCTCCGATATTTTACCACGGACGCTAACCATAAACCGACCTTTCTCAGATTTATCATAGGATACCAGTGTCACTGCCCCTGCTTTGACCATGGCGTCTGCTGCGGCAAGTACCCCTGGAAAACCTAGGGTCTCAATGGTTCCAACTGCTACTGGCATTGTGTTCTACTCCGGTCAACACGAAAAGTTTGTTAAATCTGATTGTACTGGAGTTATTAGGCAAAATATATCTTAGCTTGCCTAAAACGTTAACATTTAAAATTTAAACTATTATAAAATATTTAAATTTTACCCTAAAAATTAACAATTACTAGAAGTTGAGTTTGGTTAGTTTTTTTAGGCTCTTGCGCACCTGTTTTTCTTTCTCCTGGAGTTCAGTAATTAGTTTTTGATTATAGGGATCGATAATCCCTGATTTGCTTTCTGAATTTACCCAAAGTTTACGGGCTAGTTGGAAACATAACTGACATCGTTCTAAATTTCTCAGAATTGAAGGAGTAAATTGAGCCAACAGTTCTTCATCTCTTTTGGTAAACCCCTTTAGATCAATTCTTTCATACAAGTCATCCTTGGGATTACTGTCTGGCTTTAACTTATTAATTAATTGTACCACAGCAATTAAATTTTTTTGCTGATTCAACACCGGCCAAGCTAGCATAGTATAGGTTCGGTAACCGGTAATTTGGTCGATTCTTTTCGCTTCTTCAGAGCGTGGATCGTCATAGACATCAAAGGGAACATTAATAATGCTTAAGGAGGTAGCAGCTGCACCAGCAATTCCTTTATCTGCTGGAATATCAATGACTAGGGAGCCACCTTTCCCATCATCAGCGTCAATGGAACCGAGGATATTACTATGCTCATCCAGTAAAAAAATACTGGTGCGGTCTGCTTTTAGTATATTTCCCGCTTTTCGGGTGAGGCGACGTAACATTTCTTTGAGGGTATCCACTAAATCCCCTAAAGCGTCATCAACGGTGTTTACCTCTTCGATAGGCTTTGGTTTTGTATTCCCGTAGCCTGGCCTACGGCCAATCCCATCACTGGTATCTACGGTGATATCTACGGTATCTACGTCATTGCTATCTACTTCAATCTCTGAGGATTTTACCGGAGTTTCCAGTAAATCTAAACCAGCAATTTCTCGCCAATTTAAGTGCAATGCTTGACAAATTTCTACAAAGAAAAGACCTTTAATGGGCTTTCCGATCAGAAAAAGATTAACAATGGGCAAGGATAAATCTAATTTATTAGCTAGGTCTATATCTCTTCCCCGACGCTTACGCTTCCAAACTAATTTGACTGTTTCGAGATACTTAGGGTGTACACTATATAATTTGTCCATTCTTTTTTTGATTTGGGGAAAGCTGCTTATCTCAACTCCAACTGATTAGGGAGTAGCCAAAATATAAAATACCAGTTTTTAGCTTTTCGGATAGGCAAAAAAAGTTGGTTTATTTTCAGTTTTATAGATTAAGTTAGGTTACCCACCCTACTTTAATTGGTATTTTTTTAAACGCCAGTCCCTGATCTCAATCTATGGCTTTTTATCGATATTCTGGACATTTGATGTCAATGGTCTAAGTCTCTAATAGGTTCATCCCATCAGTTAACTAGACTCTCTAGGTAGTTTTAACAAACTAGTTGCTGCTTTCAGCAGTGTATTCCGTTAGATGTTACTAGGCAATTAACCGTGCTTTCTAATAACCTCTTAGGGTTGGAAGTTTTTGATGACGGTCACGGTATCAGCCACATCGTCTAGTTACCCTTACCCCCATTACCACCATGGTGAAGATACCATAGTTGGTATACAGCTGTCACACCTGATCAATAACCTGATCAATAAACAGATAATCGGTTCTTTTGTTTGGCTATCACCTGCTGCTTCCAGTAAGCTCTGGGCAGCAGTATTTGTATAATAGTGCTTTTTGTGAAAAAGGTAAAGTCCTTTTCAGGAAGTGTAAGCAGTCAGCTAATATCCTCGCCGAGGCTACATCAACTGCTTCTGAGCAGTCAGTTAAATCATCCAGGAAAACTTAGACATTTAGCTGAGGAGCGCGAGTAGATCAGTTATCCTGGAAAACCCCCTCAATATGCTGATAGCTGGAAGCTGACTAGGGATTTTGGATGGTTTGGTTAATACGTTTTAATATTCTCAAAACAGTGTAAAGGTCATCTTTGTTCTCAAGAGCGAATGTATAGGATTGAGCATATTTAGGTGGCTTGTGGGTTGTCATCTTTAGGAATTTAAACTCATTTCCATTGGTGATAAACCCCAGGATAGATTGCTCTGGATTAGGATTAGCCAACATATACGCTAAGACTTGGGGAATTCCCGCTGCCAAGGCATATTTTGTTCCTTTTGCTTCAATAACAGTAACCCAGAATTCTGGGTGAAAAATCAGAATATCAATACGTCCAGTAACAATCATACCCTCATCTTCGGAGGTGATTTTAACTTCTTTCTCTGCTGTAATTTCAAAGGGATGACGATAAAATCCCGCTAGTCTGAGTAATGGCGATATTATCACCATTTTCAAGATCACTTCCAATAACGGAGACTCAGATAAGTACAGATATTCTTCTTTAACTTGCCCTAGCAATTGTTTCTCAAAATCCGTCAGTTCCGGTAACTCGTCTTGCCATTCTCGGAAAAAATGTTCATCATCCGTTCGTTCTAGGTGGAATCTGTGTCTTAATTGACGTAAGGTAATCTCTTTTGCAGGAATTGTTTGAACCATGGGTAGTTGAAAATTTATAATTTAGAGTTTAATTAATCGCACATAAGTGATTACACAGTCCCTGATTTATTTATAGCAATTTTCGGAAGTATTCAGCGATCAGCGATCAGCTTCTTCTTTAAATTGCGATAATGCAATAGTTTTTTGGAACCCTTGTATCTTACTAATCCCATTAATCTCACTAATCCCAGTTGCCCCACTACTTGAGATTGTGACAATGCAATAGTTTTTTTTAGCACCCTCTTCCTCCCGCGCCCACACCCCACACCCCACACCCCACACCATCTGAAATGGCGACAATGCAATAGTTTCACCAAATCCTGGCATTTTATGGAAAATCGTGTTATTATAATAATATCGTTAAAGCAATGGTTTATTGGCCATGATGATTTCCACCGCACAAGCCGCTGAATTACTTGGTGTTTCTGCTACTCGCGTCCGTTACCTTCTGGGCAAGGGCAGAGTTAAAGGGGCTTATAAGGTGGGCAGAACTTGGGTGATTCCTTTGTTTGATGGTATGCCGGTGGTCACCCCTGGCACTCGCGGACCAAAACGGAACTGGTCAAAGCGTACAGAGTACACTAAGACAGTGATTCATGTTAACCAGAGGGTGATTCGCAACAATCTCAAGACGGGGGACCGGAATCCTGTGATTACGGTGAAGCGAGGCTCTAAAAATGTTTACGGTCATACGGTGGAGGTCAATGGCCCCTGTCGGGTGATGTATCGTCCAGATGATCCCCTTAAGTGTGGAGCACGGGTTTGGATTGAGACTATTTCTGATTTTGAGGTGATTTCAGCGTGATGGGTCAGCTGTTCAGTATTGAGATTGGGATACCTAAATTGCTCAAAGGGAATAGGGAATAGGGAACAGAGATACAATCCTGTGTACCTCATTAGGGTAAAAACCCCTGTATTAGCAAAAATCTCCCTATCTCCCTACCTCCCTACCTCCCTATCTCCCTATCTCCCTATCTCCCTATCTCCCTATCTCCCTATCTCCCTATCTCCA
>NZ_JAAHFV010000185.1:0-12649 GCF_010672755.1 Moorena sp. SIO1F2 | reverse complement strand
GAATAGCAATGATTTCCGTTAGTCCTGCTACGCGCATCACGTCTTCAAAAATCTCATTTCTCGCCTGAACCACAAATTTACTGCCCCAACTGCCATCAGGTTTAGGTTCAATGCTGGCTTGAAAGACATTTTGCTGAAAGGGACTCCAACCCCGGTATTGTTTTAATTGTTTAGCTTGTGCTTCCGCTTGCTCATAACTGACAAAGGGGCCCATAGCTTTTACAAAAGGCAACACACGGAACAGTAGGGGAAACATAACCTTAAACCACATCGGAATTTTGCCGATGAAAAAGGGATCCACCAAAATTAGGCTGCGCAATCGGGATGGATTTTGCTTAGCCCAGATTGGAACTAATTTACCAGTCCAGGAGTGACCGAGGATATCAGCACTAGACCATCCTAGGTGATCCATTAACGCTTCTAAATCGGCGATGTGATCATCAAAGGTATAGCCTTGATCCGGCTTGCTACTTTCCCCATGACCGCGCAGATCTGGAGCAACGATATGATAGTTTGGGGCAAGGTAATCCCCGAGGCTAGACCACACTAGGCCATGGTCCGCTAAGCCATGTAAGAGTAATAAGGGAGTTTGGCCTTGGTTCCATTGTAGGTAAGACAGTTGGATGTCTGGTAAGTCTAAGGTTTGACGTATGGGCATGATGGGATGATTGCGCTTAAGCCATAGTATAGGTTTTATTCTTGGCTTCTTGTTCCGCTTTTAATTTTCGTAATCGAACTATCCCTGGAGGAGGGTTGAGTTCTTGAGCTTTGTGTTGCTGATGACTCCATTCCAGCCAGTCAGAAATATATTGGCTGACAACTTCTTTGTTGTTTAAGTAGTAAAGAATTGTGGCATAAACTTGCTCCAAGGTAATGGTGTAAAAACAGTTAAGAATTTCTTCGGGAGTACGATTACGATAAATGTACTCATACAGCACATTTTCAATGCCCACTCGCGTTCCTTTGATGCGAATATCATCAGGAGCAATAAAATCAAAATAGTCTTCTATTTTCATTATTTCAAGAATTGGTAATTGCTAATTTTAAAAGCACTGTTGATCCGAATTATCCTCAAAGCACTGACAGGGTTCGCAATCGATTCAGCGCTGCTGCTAATTCCAAGGGGCGGAATTGGACTAAATCCCCTTCAGGAAGGAACGTTAGTACATCCAATCCTTCTTCCTCAATATCTTTCATCACCAGATCCAAAATTTCCGATAGGGTCAACCGTTCATCGATATACTTCTCTTTAGCATAAACAAGAGCTTTGGAAATTCCTCTTAACTGACCTACTTCTACAATCTGCTCAACAGCAGATAAATCAATATTTTCTGTGCCAAACCCTACTTCATCTACATCTCGGACTTTCAATTTTACGGCTTTGCGTCCACGACTGGGGTCAATCCCATCGGCTAATGGTACCCGTGGGGTAATAGTGCCAAAGTGTTTCCCGCCTTCAGCGGTGCGTTCGGTAAAGTATTTTTCGGCAATTAACTGAGCCTTTTCGGTGACATCCTGGGGTTGGAAGTTTTCCATGGCAATGACGGTATCGGCTACATCAAAGTAATCTCCACTGCCTCCCATGACTAAAATAGTAGAAACACCATACTCGGTATAGAGCTGTTGGACTTTATCAATAAATGGTGTAATCGGTTCTTTATCTTTAGCAATCAGCTCCTGCATACGGCGATCGCGAATCATAAAGTTAGTTGCTGCTGTATCTTCGTCTACCAACAGTAACTCGGTACCAGCCTCCAGTGCTTCCATAATATTTGCGGCCTGGGAGGTGCTACCACTAGCATTGGTGGTGGAAAATTTTTCAGTGGAGCGACCTTGAGGTAATTGATTAATAAATGGGGAAATATCTACACCAGCAATCCCCCGACCATCTTCAGCCCGAATCTTGACAGCGGTGGGATTGGTGACTACTAATTCCCGTCCATCTCCAGGAATATGATTGTAAACTCCTAATTCAATGGCTTTGAGCACTGTGGATTTGCCATGATAGCCACCTCCTACAATCAAGGTGATCCCTTCTGGGATTCCCATACCGGTAATTAATCCTCGATTGGGACAAGTGAATGCTACTTGAAGTGTCTGGGGAGATTGAAATGCGATCGCATCCTCTTGTAATGGTTTGTCATCCACCCCACTCGACCGTGGCAAAATGGCACCGTTAGGAATAAAAGCAACTAATTCACGGCTTGCCAGCTGTTGACGCAGCCAATCGGCATCTTCCACTGTTTCTACATGATGCTTAATAGCAGCTGGATCGAGGACTTCATACTTAATGGATTGGTCTATAATATCAGGGATATCTTGGCATAGCATTTCTGCGGCCTGACGCCCAGAAATCCGACGACCACGAGCTGGTAATCCTACCACAAACCGGATTTCTACCCCTTCATCACTCACCAAAGCGGAGGTGCGCTCCAGTACTGATTGCCCGACACGGGTAATGGCAATCAAGCCACTATTCCCGGTACCCCGCCGACAGCTCATTTCCCGAGCTACCCAATCAAATGAGCGAGTTAGATAATCCTCTAGGGCGATGGCTCGGCTGTCAGTGCGATACAGCTCACTGGGGAAACCAGCCACTGACTGGGGTAAGTAAACGCGCACTTGGCTAGGAGAGGCAAAGGGGTCTCCCTGAACCCTGTCAATGACTAGAGTGAAATCTGGAAACTGATAGCTACCCTTGATATCTCTGTAGGATTTGTAGCTGCGATCATCGAGTTGTAGGAGTAACGACTCCAATTGATTGCTAGTTGCCATAATTGCAAGCAGAAAATTGCTTGTTAATTGTCAATGGTTACTATACCAAAGGGAACAGGGAACAGGGAACAGGGAGTAGGGAAAAGGGAACAAAAATTCTCACAATTCCTACACGGATTAGTATAGCCAATTGTCAATTAACAAGGGATTGATGACTTTTGAGTGTTGACTACCCTTATGACTATTGAGTAATGACTTAAGCTATCAGCTATCAGCTAATGCGCTACTTCACAGGCTAGAAGCCTGTGCCACCCAGGCTACTTGAGGTGCTTTTGAATAAAACAGCTAACCATTTGTTTAATCTTAGTGAAGTCACAGGCTGGAAGCCTGTGCCACGAAGCTGACCGCTGACCGCTGACCGCTGACCGCTGAATGCTGACCGCTTAAGTTTACTGACTTGACTGCTCTGATAGATTAACTAGACTTAATTCTTGCAGTGATTTTTCCAGAGCAGCGGTTTCCCAATAGAGCTTAATTGCTCCATGAAAGTTAGGATTTACTGTAATATCATCTATAGTATAGACGTTAACAAATCCAAATTGAATTGCTTTGATTACAGCCTTTCTGGGAATCAATTCAACATATTTTTTCAAGTAACCAGCACTTAGATTCAGCGATACATCAATGCGATGATAATTACCGACATTCACAAACCCAAACATCTTAATATCAATTTCAGATTGTTCATGGAAAACGGCTTGTTGTAGGGTTAAAGCACCAGCTTCAATCAGTTCTTCTATTTGACCGGCGTCTGCCAAGTTTTGCCTAAATAATCCCAGCAGCTTCCCTAAGGTAGCCTCATCTTGATCCTTAAGTACTACTTCTAAGTCTATTCCCAGCTTCTCTTCATTCACAGAGTTTTTGATCAATGCGATCGCACCTTCTCTGAACCCCTGGTCTTGTGGTTGCGTATTCTGGTTGAACAGTAAGCTAGGTTGAGCACTGCTTTGCTCACTTCTATCATATCTATCAATTAAGCCAAACTTAAGTAATAGTTTGTCAATACCTAAAATTTGCTTTTGGGCAGCTTGCCATAGCACTGTTCTGAGGTTAGTCCGAAATTCCCCGATTGGATTTAATAACCACCAAGCTTTACGAGACAGAGACTTTTTAGAGAGATGATTACCCTTATTCCATTGATTTTTCAGCTCCTGATCGCTAAGGTAACGGGACTGAAACGGTAAGGAAGAGTCAGGAATAGAGATTAGTAGTTTCCCGGCCTCATAGGTTAAGCCAGGGGTAAAAATTTTATCTATTTTAATTTCAATCTCATGGAGTTGGAAGATACTGGTGGGTTGACCGAGGATGCTTATTTGAAAATATTGGAGAAATTCCCCTACTGCCTCCATTTGTTGTAAGGCTAATTTTTTTCCTGACTTAAAGGGAATATTTTTACCGATTTTTACAGATATCTTGTAAACCTGTTCCAATGGTATAATGTTGCTAATCGAAATTTTTCGACGTTGCAATGACTCTATTACTTCCAGGTCATGGTGTTTAAAAATATTGGCAGCATTCTCCTGAAAAAAAAATCGATATTCTTCGTTGTTTGCTGTTATAGTGCGGTTAGGAGTCATATCAAACCCTGGTGCCTTAACGACTTGTTAATTGAAAGTTGACGATTGAGACTGGTGAATTGAGACTTGTTAATTTAAATTTGACCAACCCCGAAGACTAATACGTATTACAACCGACAATATTTTACCTATAGCATTTCTACAGAGATCATGAAGAATCTTGCTGATTTTTGATAAAACCAAAAACTATTCCAAGCTCTTGACTACTGTTCCCTGTTCCCTTTTTCGATCAATCCTATGTTCACAACTCAAATACAAACGCGCTTATTACAAGTGATATTATAATTGATAATTTGATAATTGATAATTTTTGGTTAACGGTTGACAGTTGACGGTAATATACACTCAA
Organism: Moorena sp. SIO1F2; assembly: GCF_010672755.1. Taxonomy (NCBI): domain Bacteria; kingdom Bacillati; phylum Cyanobacteriota; class Cyanophyceae; order Coleofasciculales; family Coleofasciculaceae; genus Moorena; species Moorena sp. SIO1F2. The sequence continues at coordinate 7,948 of NZ_JAAHFV010000185.1, read as the reverse complement.
CTGTGAACAAAAAAGAGTTGCATCAAGACATGGTGATAGTTAAATCGGTATGGGCTTAAAACTGGACACTGAGCATCAACTGGCAATTCAAAACCACGCAGAGAGCACCTATCCTGAAGAGTGCTGCGGTTTACTATTGGGTAAGCACCGGGGTGAGGTGAAAACTCTGGTTGAAGTATTACCCACACCGAACAACTGGGATAGTGAAGCAGCTGATGCCTATGCTACGGTTGAGGGCAAACCTCAGGGAGATTATAGCAGACAGCGCCGATTTAGCATTGCACCTGAGGTGCTACTGCGGGCACAAAAAGACGCACGCGATCGCAATCTGGATATAATCGGGATCTATCACTCTCATCCGGATCACCCAGCGGTACCTTCAGAATTTGATCGTGCGATCGCTTGGCAGCAATACTCGTATATTATTGTTGCTGTTGAGGAAGGTAAAGCGTGTGACTTCAGAAGTTGGAGCCTGGATGAACACCACCAGTTCCAGCCAGAAGAAACTATCATTATCAAAGGTTAAGTCCTGAGTCTTACCGCTTCAAACCCAACATGCCATGTTAAATCCCAATCTAGATGAAATCCAATTAAGTAAAGACGAATACGAACGTTACTCCCGACACCTGATTTTGCCCGAAGTTGGGTTAGATGGACAAAAACGCCTCAAAGCTGCCAGTGTCCTATGTATAGGTAGTGGTGGATTAGGTTCACCCCTATTGCTCTATCTTGCTGCTGCTGGAATTGGAAACCTAGGTCTAGTCGATTTCGATGTTGTAGATAGTTCTAACCTCCAACGTCAGGTAATTCACGGGACGTCGTGGGTAGGTAAACCGAAAATTCAGTCGGCCAAAGAGCGGATTCTAGAAATCAACCCTCACTGTCAGGTAGACCTCTACGAAACCCTGCTGAATTCCGAGAATGCCTTGGAAATCATGGCACCCTATGATATTATCGTCGATGGTACCGATAACTTTCCCACCCGTTACCTAGTCAATGATGCCTGTGTACTTCTAAATAAGCCAAACGTCTATGGCTCTATTTTCCGGTTTGAGGGACAGGCGACAGTGTTTAATTACGAAGGTGGTCCCAACTACCGCGACTTGTTCCCTGAGCCCCCACCACCAGGAATGGTACCTTCCTGTGCAGAAGGAGGGGTTTTGGGCATTCTGCCAGGAATTATTGGCGTGATTCAAGCAACGGAAACGGTCAAAATTATTTTAGGCAAGGGGGATACCCTCAGTGGACGTTTGTTGCTGTACAACTCTTTAAATATGACTTTCCGGGAATTGAAACTGGGACTCAATCCAGAACGACCGGTCATTGAGAAGTTGATTGACTATCAACAATTCTGTGGCATTCCCCAAGCTAAAGAAGAGGAAGCCAAACGCCAGATGGATATCAAAGAGATGAATGTCCAGGAGCTCAAGGAACTCATGGATAGTGGTGCGGATGATTTTGTTTTGATTGATGTCCGCAATCCCCATGAGTATGAGATTGCTAAGATTTCTGGCTCAGTTCTAGTGCCATTACCGGATATTGAACAGGGTTCTGGTGTAGCAAAAGTCAAGGAACTGGTTAATGGTCATCGCTTGATTGCCCATTGTAAGAAGGGAGGTCGCTCAGCTAAAGCCTTGGGAATTTTGAAAGAGGCTGGTATTGAAGGGATTAATGTTAAAGGGGGTATTACCGCCTGGAGTCAGGAAATTGATTCATCAGTACCGCAATATTAAATCAAGTATGAAGGATGAAAGGGATATATTGCTTTATTCCTGATGCTTGACTTGATAGTTAAAAGTCAGTCATTAATCGTAGGGTGGGCAGTGCCTACCAACGCGCTTTGCAAGCTTCTGAATCTGTCTGGTGCACTGCCCACCCTACATGAACTTTCGACTAAACCACAACTGGGTCTAAATGCTCGATGCGAGTACCCAAAACCTTGAGGAATTCTGCTAGCCACCGGGGATGAGCAGGCCAAGCGGGAGCTGTTACTAAATTACCGTCTACTATTGCTTGATCTACTGGAATGTCAGCATAGGTTCCACCAGCACGGGTAACATCGGGACCACAGGCTGGATAAGCGGAACATTTTTTACCTTGGATTACATCTGCTGCTGCCAACAATTGAGCACCATGACAAATTGCTGCGATTGGTTTGTTCGCTTGGGCAAAGTGCTGCACGATTTTGATCACATCTTGATTGAGGCGGATGTATTCTGGTGCTCTTCCCCCTGGAATCACTAGGGCATCATAATCTTCAGGATTGATCCCATCAAAGGTGGCATTGAGGGTGAAGTTGTGACCAGGCTTCTCAGTGTAAGTCTGGTCTCCTTCAAAGTCATGAACCGCTGTACGAACAATGTCCCCAGCTTTTTTGTCAGGACAAACAGCATCAACGGTATGTCCTACCATCTGCAACCCTTGGAAGGGGACCATCACTTCGTAGTCTTCTACAAAGTCACCTACGAGCATTAAGATTTGCTTTCCTGCCATGTTATCACTCCTGTGGTTTGAATCGGAATTCCTCTTGAGCAATCCTAATCTATCAAGCTTCTGAGGTTGTTTGCGTAGCGTGGCCTTTTGGCCAAGGTTGTCTGTCAGAATGAAGAATGAAGAATGAAGAATGAAGAATGAAGAATGCAGAATGAAGAATGAAGAATGAAGAATGCAGAATGCAGAATCTATAATTCTAAATTCTCAATTCTAAATTCTCAATTCTAAATTCTCAATTCTAAATTCTCAATTCTAAATTCTCAATTCTAAATTCTTAATTCAAAAATTGGGATTTAGTGCTCCAACCAAACCGCTAAATCCGTTGCGGTCTTAAAATCCAACAACGCTTCACTCAATTCCTCTAATCGAGTAATGGATAATCCCTCAATCTGTTGTTGGAGCACAGGGTCAAGTAAACCTAACCTCAGGGTTAGCAAACGCATCACAATTAATACTGCTTCCTCCTGCTTTCCTCGCTGGAGTCCCTTTTGGACTCCCTTTTGGATAATATCTTGATAGGTAACTGATTCTTCCATAACTTCCTCTAATAACAATCGACGGACTAACTCTTTCTCAAACCGTAAACCAGCCAGTACATCCACACAGGCTGCTAGGTTTCCCCGTAATGGTTTTTCTTCAATTCTATCCACTTCGGCAACCACTTGCTCTAACAATCGATTCGGGCTATTGCTCCTAGCTAGAGTTGCCAAGGGTAACAGAGCTCGATTGGCTAACAGTGGTTGAGGGTCTTGCTCCCACAGACGAATTATTCGATAACGGTGCCAGGTATTAGTATCCCTAAACTCGTTATTGAATACCAGATCTGAGGTCGTAGATTTTAGGAAAATCACGACCTGGTCAATGGGACATCGGTATTTACGTTGTAATCTGACCCAATAGTCTAACATCCGAAATGGTAGTGGTGGCTCGGATTGGGGTAGGGTTTGAAATTCTATGTGCAGAATTTGGTTAGTACTTTGGAGTAGACTCAGAGCATCAGCTTGAATTGGTTCAGCACTTAATTCGGTTTTAAGTACCTGAATATCGCGAGGTTCTTCACCCAATAGCCAATGAAAAAACTCCGATGGGTATTCTTCGGCTAAGTATTTACAGATATTATCGTAAGCCAAGGCAAATTGTTCAAAGTTAATACTATCTCAGACAGTGTAGTGAATCTGAGCTAAAAAAGTGATCGCACCTGGATCTTGTTTATGGAGTCAAGTTATGCTAACCGAGCAATTCTGATTGAGATAAGATCTAAAAAAGACCTGATTATATCAGGTCTTTTCAAAATCATCTTCCCACCAAAAATCCTGGTGAAAACTAACAGTTCAATGTCAGCCGTGCTCCAACCAAACCGCTAAATCCGTTGCGGTATTAAAATCCAACAACGCTTCACTCAATTCCTCCAATCGAGTAATGGATAATCCCTCAATCCGCTGTTGGAGCACAGGGTCAAGTAAACCTAACCTCAGGGTTAGCAAACGCATCACAATTAATACCGCTTCCTCCTGCTTTCCTCGGTCGAGTCCCTGCTGGAGTCCCTGCTGGAGTCCTTTTTGGACTCCCTTTTGGATAATATCTTGATAGGTGACTGATTCTTCCATAACTTCCTCTAATAACAATCGACGGACTAACTCTTTGTCAAACCGTAAACCAGCCAGTACATCCACACAGGCCGCTAGGTTTCCCCGTAATGGTTTTTCTTCAATTTTATCCACTTGGGCAACCACTTGCTCTAACAATCGATTCGGGCTATTACTCCTAGCTAGAGTTGCCAAGGGTAACAAAGCCCGATTGGCTAACAGCGGTAATGGATCTTGCTCCCACAAGCGAATTACTCGATAACGGTGCCAGGTGTTAGTATCCCTAAACTCATTAGTAAATACCATCTGTGAGGTCGTAGATTTTAGGAAAATCACGACCTGGTCAATGGGACATCGGTATTTACGTTGTAATCTGACCCAATAGTCTAACATCCGAAATGGTAGTGGTGGCTCAGATTGGGGTAGGGTTTGAAATTCTAGGTGCAGAATTTGGTTAGTACTTTGGAGTACACTCAGAGCATCAGCTTGAATTGGTTCAGCACTTAATTCGGTTTTAAGTACCTGAATATCGCGAGGTTCTTCACCCAATAGCCAATGAAAAAACTCCGATGGGTATTCTTCGGCTAAGTATTTAGCGATGCAGCGCGGTCTTGGGGGTTTCCCCCATGAGCGACTGCATCAAGACACAGATATTATCGTAAGCCAAGGCAAATTGTTCAAAGTTAACACTATCTCAGATAGTGTAGTGAATCTGAACTAGAAAATTGATCGCACCTGGATCTTGTTTATTGAGTCAAGTTATGATACATTACTAGCTTTTAATTAGAGTTCTGTTGGAGCCAGTTGAGTAAGTCTTCCCTGGTCTGGAAATCCCAGATGGCTTCTGATAAACGGTCTAGGTCTTGATTCGTCAAAGCTTCGATTAATGCCATGATATTACTGCTTAGTTTGCCAAAACGGCGCTCAAGCTGTCGCAATATTACCCTTTTTTCCCCTTGTACTCGTCCCTGTATTATTCCCTGTTCTATTCCCTGTATTATTCCCTGTTCTATTCCCTGTATTATTCCCTGTTCTATTCCTTCCCGTTGAGCTAGACTCAATGCACCTCGCGTGTCCTCCAAGACCATCTCCTGCTTGCGGAGTTTTTCCAATTCTGACACACTCAACCCCGCTTGATTCGCTATAGTTAAGGCTTTTTCTAGCTGTGGGATTTCCCTGAGATTGTCAGGAATAATTTCTAAGCTGGGTGCTTCTTTGATAAAATATATCCACTTATCTATCACACTTTCTAACTCTTCCAGCTGCTTAGTGAATTTGGGAAGTTCCACAAACACCATCGCTAATTCATTTTCCTGATAAGGCAAGTGCTCTTCTTTTTCTTGAAAGTAAAAACAGCTAATTACTTTTTCGGTTGATGGGAATAACTTAAAATCCGTGATGGTTAACGCAATGACTGGATTGAGATCGAAATATCCCTGTCCCGACTTTAGTTGATTCCCATAGGTTTTGCACAAGTTATAGACCACTCGCTTCTCGAAAGCCTCCACATTCCAGATTTGCATTTCAATCAGCACAGTTGTTCGATCCTCTAATACTGCCTTAACATCGAGATAAACATCCACATAAGTGTCTTCTAACTCCACTACATCCCCGGCACTATAGGGGTCAAGGATTTCTAAATCCTGGATTACCGACTCCCCGGAGTAGATCATGGCATTGAGGAGCGATGCAGCGCGGTCTTGGGGGTTTCCCCCATGAGCGACTGCATCAAGACAAGGAAATCAGAATATCCTTACTTTGATCTGAGCCAAAGATTTTCTTGAAAGCAAAGTCAGTTTTGGGACTAATGAATCTCATGGTTTTCGCAGTTTATGAGCTAGAGTGGTTAGTCAATGTCTTTACTAAGAAATTTTACGGACATCGTTTCAGTAATCATCCTAGCAAAATCCGTTGATATTCTGGTGTATAACCGGTCAGCATTTCTCTAAGCTTAAAAGGAATCAACGGAAGAAATCAACGGGAGTCAAGCAGGATGATTGTTCAAAATACTAGCAATACTACTAATCAATCCAGTAATCATCAATGGGATGATGTTCGTGCAGCGTTGAAACGATTCTGGGGCTACGAGGATTTTCGACCTCCCCAAGGTGAGATTATTCGGATGATTTTAGAACAACGGGATGCTTTAATTGTTTTGCCTACTGGTGGTGGTAAGTCGATTTGTTTTCAACTACCAGCTTTACTACAAACTGGATTAACATTAGTGATTTCTCCACTGGTAGCATTGATGGAAAATCAGGTGCAGGAATTGCGCGATCGCAAATTACCTGCTGCTCTGTTACATAGTGAATTACCTCGCTCCCAACGGCAACAAACCCTTCAAGCTCTAGAAAAGCAGCAACTGCGATTGCTCTACTTATCCCCAGAAACCCTACTCAGTGCAGCAGTGTGGAAACGATTGTGTCAGCCACAGCTTCAGATTAATGGATTGATTTTAGATGAAGCCCATTGTTTGGTTCAATGGGGTGATACCTTTAGACCTGCTTATCGCCGTTTGGGTGCAGTAAGACCAGCACTGCTTAAGTGTAAGCCCAAGGGAACAAAAATTGCGATCGCATCCTTTACTGCTACCGCTGACCCCAAGGCTCAACAAACCATCCGCAAAGTCTTGCAACTGCGACAACCTCAAACATTTTTAATTAGCCCCTATCGAGACAATCTTAACCTCCAGGTCCAAACCGTCTGGACTCCCAAAGGACGTCGCCAACGAGTATTGACCTATATTAAAGCCAGACCTAAACAAGCTGGGTTAGTCTATGTCCGTTCCCGAAAAGATAGTGAAGTGTTAGCGCAATGGTTTACTTCCTTGGGGTATTCCACCGCAGCTTACCACGCTGGCTTGGGTGCTCAGGAACGTCGGAAAATTGAAGCCAGCTGGATTAGTGGTCAGACCCAATTTGTGGTATGTACCTGTGCCTTTGGCATGGGGATTAATAAGCCAGATGTACGCTGGGTCGTGCATTTCCAAGCACCTTTACTCTTATCGGAATATATTCAGGAAGTAGGTCGTGGCGGCAGGGATGGTAAACCAGCGGATGCTTTGACCTTAGTCAGTGAACCAACGGGATGGTTAAATCCAGAGGATAAGCAACGACAAGAATTTTTTGCCCATCAAATGCGATCGCAATACCAACAAGCTCAACAGTTAGCAAAGCAATTACCAGCCCAGGGAGAAGTAGCCAAAGTAGCCAAAGAGTTTCCCAATGGTGCCATAGCTTTAGCACTCCTCGATAGTGCTGGTCAACTAGAATGGATTGATCCATTCCATTACCGACAACACCGGTCTCGAAAATCTTCCTCCCTAGCACAGGTTAGTACTATCCAACAGCAAGCCCAGTCTCAGATGAATCAATACCTGAAAACTCGCCAGTGTCGTTGGCAATTTTTACTACAGGCATTTGGTTTTACTCAAGAAGCGGTTGGCTTTAGATGCGATCGCTGTGATAATTGTTTATCCCATTGATCAATTGGATTAGCTAATTCGTCTTAGGTTTTAGGGAGTCGGGAGTCGGGAGTCGGGAGTCGGGAGTCGGGAGTCGGGAGTCGGGAGTCGGGAAAAAAATTATCACAATTCATTGACGATTAGTATATTTTTTTTTCGGATATATTTCCATTTTTTTTCGATTTCATGTTTCCGTGGATCTCGATAAAATTACTCCTCAAAAAAACGCGATGTTCTGAAATAAACCCTACGGGATTCCATTTTAAAATTTCCCCTCTGTTCCCGATTCCCGATTCCCGATTCCCGATTCCCGATTCCCGATTCCCGATTCCCGATTCCCGATTCCCGATTCCCGATTCCCGATTCCCGATTCCCGATTCCCGATTCCCGATTCCCGATTCCCGAT
>NZ_JAAHFV010000184.1:0-12763 GCF_010672755.1 Moorena sp. SIO1F2 | reverse complement strand
TCTCCATTACCGCTACCTACAAAAGTCCATATGAAACCACCCATAAATTGCTTGGCAGTTTTTATTTACGTTTTAGTTACAGACTATCAATATTTTATTGCTGTCATAAATACTTAATTATTCAGCATTTCAACCCGCCCTTTTATATTTTTTTTATCAGTAATACTAAAATACTTAGGTGTTAAACTGATTCATTAGACCCATCTAAGTTGTAACCTACACTCTTACAATCAAAAAACATTGTCTTGATGCAGTCACTCATGGGGGAAACCCCCTCAGGTCGGCGCTGCCTCAAGACAGTGTCAGAAATTGAGTCGAATTCAATCGATAGGGAACTGAAGAAGCCAGGGAAAAATCCTATATATAATGGGTAGATTTAGAATCTCAGTCCAATCTACTTAGGGCAGAAATCAACTCTACTAGGATCTGAACAGTTATTTGAAATCGATCTAACAGTAATGAAGCATTTAGTATCTGATTTTGCACCGTCATCATCTGTGACGGTGAGTTTTGCAATAAAACGAGTTACGTTTGAGTTAGGCTTACTAAAGAACCGGCGTGTTACCTCAGGTTCAAAGGCTACAAAGCCATTACTAAACTCCCAGCGGTAAGATACAATAGTTCCATCTGTATCAAAACTATCAGTGCCACTTAATTTGCTTTGTACCATACCAATGCCATTACTCGGTGAAGCAGTACAACGAGCAACAGGTTTTTCATTGGGTGGATTTACCCAGTCACCAACGACAACGATTTCATTAATTCTTCCAAAAGCAGGTTCAACAGCGGAACCATTGATGTCAATTAAGCGAATTGCTGTTGTCTGAATATCACCGAATTGATGGCGAATATGCACACTTTCATTTCCCGAAATTTATTGAATAGTACGCCAGTTCGAGCCATCAAAGTACTCTATTCGATAGTTACGTATTGGAAGACCTTCGCTGGTAAATATTTCGATATAGTTTGTATTAATTAATTCAGGCCATGTTAGTTTCACCCACTCTGAAGCTGAATCTACTTCATTTGTCCAGCTGAAGTCAGCACCGACACGTGTATCCAGGTCTGTATCATTAATGCGTAATGGGGAATAGCAATTCAGCCCCGAAGGTTCACAATAGCTTGATGAGGCTGAAGCTGTTGCAGCAGGCGCTATATTATTGAGGAGAACATTTAAACGGTCTCTCACGTGTTCCAAGGCATGGTTGACTGTTCGTGTTGTTTTAGCGATTTCAGTATGGCCGTCTCCATCTTGTGATTGAAATCCTGGCAAAGGAGGGAGCGATGGTACTGGTGGAAATCCTAAACTGAGCATATTATACCAGCGCTGGAAATACCATCCTAAATCTTCCCCTTGAGCGTACCCAGTATCAATAGTGACTGCTCGCGTCTCTTGAGCCAAGCCAAATATTTGTCCCCCAATTAACATGTTAAATACGGAAAAGTTCTTTTTGTGTTCATAGTAAGTGCGGAAGTTTGATCTCCATGCCCAATTTCCCTTGTTTTCAAGCAGAGCAGTATCTCTAGGGTAACCTGCACTAGGGTTATCGATGGAACTATTAAAAACACCTAGTTCACCGTGTGATTTATTGGGAACTGGGTCGAAGGTGTGAACAATTACTACAGCGTTTGGAAATTCCTGCTGGAATTTTTTCGCGAGTCGTAATACAAGGGCACCTCCACGACTATGACCAGCAAGGTACACTGATTTCAGGTTACTCGAATTAAATTTGCTTTTAAGCCAAGAGAAGTAAGCATTAACAATATCACTTTTGTTGCTATCAGAAAATCACCAATTAAATCTAGCGTCAAAAGCCAGGCCAGCGAAGGTATTATTAGCTGAATAAACACCTTCATTAAAAAGGCGGTAGGCAAGTGATTGGGTCGATACTGATAAATTTCGAGATGACTCCCTTTTTTTAAACTTTCTCTCATCCTGTTGTCCCGTAAGTAAATTGTCATCAATGTCTCCGAATCGTTGGCCAGATGCTATAAAAACGACATGCTCTACATTCGATACTGCCGGTTCAACGTAACGGCTTAAGTATGTATTTTTTTGAATTTGGTCAGGGACACCATGATCTTCCCACCAATGGTAATCGCTTTGCAATTTATCATTACAAATAGGCGAAATTGCTCTGCAGTAATTAATTTTATCGACCCTTGTAATCGTTTCTTGAGCAAAACTCGGTTCGCAAGGGAGGAGTAAAAGAGCCCATATAATAGCTATGGCAATTAATTTATTCATTGTATATTTGAATAATCGATGTAGTAAATTAACAAAAAATCTACTAATATTGAGCACTAAATTCAATAGCTTATTCATTAGTTTATCCACAGTCAAAAAGGGTTATTTTTAGTACAGATGTCTAACGCCAAAGGTCAGCCATATCAGGGTTAAACTCAGCTGGAATAATGATTTCAGCGACGGTGAGCCAAAAATTGTGCAAAAAGCTGGTAATACTCTGCAAAGCTCCAGAAGTAATCCTGGCATCGAATAAAAGAGGAAGATGTCTGAAGGGGTGAAAAACAGCCTTAAAAGCCTTACTGGGTGTGGGGTGTAGGGTGAGGGCGAACGGGGAACCCACCCCTAACCCCCAGGAGGGGAAACATCAGGAGCTGGCTACGTTGCGACGGGACGGTTTAATCAGGTTTCGGAGCGATTGTTATCCCTGGGCTCACTCCAAATTCCCTGATATTTTCCCCACACCCCACACCCCACACCCTGTCTAGTTTTTAGCCTTGTTGTCACCCCCTCAGGGAAGATGTCTTCCTTTTTAGAAGACACCTATAAACGTCTTGATAGTCTTATTGTCTATCAATAAATCTATTAGACATCAGGGTTATTTGCACCAGTTATTTACACAAAATGTATTGATGTTGGTGGTCAGTAAAATAGCTCCAAACACGACGCATATCATTAGGACTAGTGTTAAACTTCCAATCGATATCATTAACTCCTGTGACATACCAGCCAGACCATGAACCATTGAACCAACGAATTTTATAGGCAACAACATCACCCCCTAAAATCTGATGGTCGATCTCTGTATTTAGTCCTTTATACCATCCAGGAGTTTTTCCAGTTGGAGGTAGACCAGACTGGTCAGATCCTTGCAATGTACAAGCAGCTTGAGTGCGAAGTTCATGTTGGATGCAGTCACTTCCACCACACCCATTAGCGGCAAAGGCAGACTGGGCTGGCAACATCGTTATTGCTGCAACAATCAAAGAACTTAAAACGATCAAGATACTCTTTTTTAGATTACTCATGACTCTGGTTTACTTTTTAATTCAATTAGGTACTTAGGGCTGGAAATCAGGTGAATCAATCTCACTGACCTTCAACCCTTTTCTAATATCTAAAAAGTATTCCTAGGTCGGCAGTACCCTTAAGGGTACTATTGCCAGGACAGAAAAATTCCTGGGAAGCCAGTGAACGGGCAAGATGCCCATTCCACCTACCGGATCAAACAGAATCCCCCGAATTGAATTCGGGGGAGTGACTTAAGGTAAGCATTCAGCGGTCAGTGGTCAAGCCGTCAGCGGTCAGCGGTCAGTAGTCAGTGGTCAGCCTTTAGCTGAGAGCTGAGAGCTGAGAGCTGAGAGCTGATAGCTGATAGCTGATAGCTGTTCGCGTAGCGTGCGCGTAGCGCTTAAGCTGATAGCTTACGGCTCAAGTCATGATTCATTCCGATTGCAACGGTGCATCCAACACTTTAGTAATGCGATCGCGTGCCCCTTCTAAGTGGGCTAAGCTAGCAGTATCAAGGTTTTTCCCTTGTTTGTTCAAGGTGTTTGCGATCGCATCCCGCAATTGACGAAGTTTATACCGGGCTAACACCCGAGCATCCTCGGGAGTATTAAAGGTTTGGATAGCAATAATAAATTCAGGGAAGGTGCGGGCATTTTCTAGACTATTGGAATTGCGCAGTGCCATATTCACTAAAAGACTCATATACTGCCGTTGCAATCCCCGACGCAAGCTAGAGATTGGCTCAATCTTAGCGTTACTATCTAGTTTCCAGATGCTATCTTGAACAGTGTCAAACACTTCTGCCATGGTCAAGGCTTCCCCGGAACTAGTTTTGAGTTGAGCATCCCGCAAACGAGCCAACCGTTCTGATGAAAATAAATCCCCCAGCACCATAGTTTGAACTAACATCACTCGCTCATGAATGGGATAATCTAGGGGGAAAATAGTGGTAAAAGCACCCCAGTGAGTCCAGCGAGATGGGGCTAACTGGTTGAGGAGTTGGGGTGAGAAGTTAAAGGTATCTTCTGCAAACATATACTCCCCGAGCATGGCTAAAGCCTGACGCTGTTTTTCCACAGGGATGGGTTCAAAGGGGAGTGTGCCAGTCTTGCCACCAGTGTAGTTTCGATTAAAAGTTTGTCCCCCAATATAACCAGTAAGGGACATAGCGTTTTCAAAGAAATAGGAGAAGACCGTATCAAAGCGATCGCGTAAATCCCCAGCACTTTCTTGAGGCAACAGGTAACTGGTGTTCAAGCGTTTCCAAATTCCCTTAGCATTCTCCATTTGCCACTGAGAGTAGCGCAATGGATCACTACTAAGGTCCCAAACCTTAGCTTCTGGGTCAATAAAATCGAAAGTATCCTCATCTGTAGCATAAGATAGCCCCATTTCAGAGCCTTCAGCCGCAATTTTGCGCAGTGTGCGTAATTCTTGTTGAGGAGTCAGAGCATCAATCGGAGTGTAGCCATACTTAATCACCCACTTATCATAGGGACCAACCACTGTAGAGAAATAATCTCCCTGTTCCATTCCCTCTGGCGCTAGATTAACTGGGACATAATCCATGACTGACCCGACTAGCCCTTTATTGCGGGTAATCTCAGTATTATTCAATTCCTCTGGACTCAACATGGTGCTGCCCCGGAAATTGTGGCGCAATCCCAGAGTATGACCAACTTCGTGAGCCGTCAGGTAGCGCAAATACTGATTGATGAAGGTTTTCATTTCCTCACCACTGGGCAACTGGTGGTTTACCATCGATAGAGACAATGCTCCAAACTTAGCTTGCTGAGCTGATACCATGGCAAAACATAACTCATGGTCTGGGACTTGGGTTAGTCCGCTCAGGAATTGCCCAGCTGGTAGGCTCAACTGAGCCGCTTTGCCAGGATTGCTCTTGAGGATTTCCTGCAATTTGAGGTAAGGAACTTTGATGCCATTACTACACAGGGAACTATTAAACGCGAATTGGGATAACCCAGATAATGCCTGGGATTGAGGCTGGGAAGCAATAGCCTGGTATTCCGCTTTGATCCAGCGCACCGCATTAGCATCAATAATCACGTCTGCATCCAAGATTTCCCCAGTCAAGGGGTTCACTCGGGATGGCCCCATAGCGATAATGCCTGGGAATGAGGGAAAAGAATTCGACCAGCGAATGGTGTTGTAGCGAATATCAGCCGGGTCCCAGGTTGCATCATCTGGCATTTGCCGCACTTCAATGGCATTGTCAAACCCTGCCTCCCGAAACGCTTCATTCCACATCAAAATCCCCTCCCGAATTGCATCTCGGTACTCCAGAGGTACAGTATTTTCAATCCAAAACACAATCGGTTCTTTTGGGGGGGATACCGTAGCAGTAGGGTCTTGTTTTTCTAAATGCCAGCGCCTGATATAACGGATAAAGGGTTGTTTGCGGTTTTGATTGGATAGATTTTGATAAGCACTGATGAAATAGCCTACTCGTTCATCCGCGAGTCGATGACGGTAACCATTGTTAGTCGGTAGTTGAGAAAAGCTATAGCGGACACTAAGATTAAATGCTCGTTGATCTGGGAGACTCCTTAAGGGAAAGAATAAATCTCCCCCACCAGAAAAGCCATAAACTGACTCAATCTCTACATTCAACGGAAATGCTTGAGCGTCACTGACATAGGATTTTTGAGGGTCTACTACATAACTACCTCCTAATATCCAAGGAAAAGCCGATGCTAGTCCAGAAAAAGACCCATCGCTGACGAGGAGTGGTGTTAAATCCACCAACAGAGTCTTTCGTTCTGGATGAATACTGGTAATGGGCAGGGAATATAGCACCGAATCACTGAAGGAACGCTTAACAGAACGCTCTTGGGGGTCACCGGGTCGAGTACGGAAGTAGATATTTGGTATGACTAAATCTATGGTCTTCTGTCGGCGGCGGAATTGGAACAAAAAATCATTAACTGGCCAACCGGTTTGGAGTCCCAACTCCCCAATTCCCGAAGCAAGGGTGATAACACATAGGAAATTTTGATTTAGTTGATCCGGTTCAATTTCTAAATAAATTTTTTCTTTTTCTTTATTGCGGTAGAGGGTGAGTAATCCTGCTAATTTTTCCGCATCTTCTACGACCTTATCAAATGGCTTTAACTTGGAATCACTACTATCTGAATCGGATAACTCCTCTGAGGGTGCCTCTGAGGGGTCTTCAGCAATTTCTGTAGTTTGAACTTGGCTATGGGCTAAGGTTAGCTGGGGCGAGTAAACAATCTTTTGATCCAAATGTTGACCCAAACTATTGCCGCTTGGAGTAGATAGAGCTATGGTTTGGAGGTACAAAGGGGATAGTACCAAGACGAATCCACACAGACAGAATATCAAGAACTTTAGTCTTTTCATCGATTAATCACTAGTTTGGTGTTCTGAAAAGAAAGAGAAATTATGAATTATCATAATTATGACTTATCAAAACTTATGAAAGCTTGAAAATTTTACCTTAATATTATAATTAACCAATTCCTAAATAAAAACAATTTGATTATAGCGTTTATGATACTGATAATGTCCCTGCCTTTTTTATTACTACTCCCTAATCCCTACTCCCTAGGACGTTATCAGAAGTATACCAATTGAAACTTGCTGCTATAGTTGTTAAACTTGATGAGTTTTTGATTATGTTCTTAGTTTTTGATTAGTTTAATCGTTTTAGCTTCTGATTTATAAGTATTACTATCAAGGTAAAATGGTGTGGTTGTACTATAGTTGTTTGACATAAACGAATCTATATACTAACCCTTTAAGCACCCCGAAATTTACACAGCTTGGGTTAGTCTAAATCTATGTTTCCTGTACTTTGAGCCTTGGCAATTAAAAAAAAACTGTACACTAACTTCAACTAAAGCTATACTTTGATCTGTCAGCTTTCAGCTATTTATCAGCTATTTACTAGTCAGCCCTTGCAGCTGAAAACTTAAGCTAAGAAGCATAGTTTACTAAAAGTAGTGCCAGCTAAAGTAGTGCCAGCTAAAGTAGTGCCAACTATATAATAACTCGCGCCCGTAACCAAGCTGACAAGTCCCGGCCATCCGATTAAACTTGATTAGAAGCCAAGCTATTGATAAGACTAGACACCAAAGTCAGAACGATAGCCCCGAAAAAAGCTGCCCAGAAACCGTTCACTACAAACGTATCAGGAGTGAAATAGGATGCCAGGGAGAGGGTGATAGCATTAATCACCAACAGAAATAGTCCCATGGATAAAATTGTGATGGGCAAGGTCAGAATCACTAGAATCGGTCTAATGATGGCGTTAACTAAACCAATGACTACTACCGCTACAGCAGCTGCACCAAAACCACTAATGGTAATTCCTGGTACCAGGTAAGCAGTAATCATTAGTGAGATAGCACTTAGCAGCCAAGTCAAAAGTATATTAAGCATCGATCTCACAAAAATATCGCTTACTATGATTTTAGCGATTCTGGCAAGATTAGCCTGTAAGCTATCAGCCGTCAGCTATCAGCTATCAGCTTATGGGCTACAGATGGTGCTACTTGAGGTGCCAAAGGCAAACGGCTAACCGCTGACCACTGACCACTGACCACTGACCACTGACGGCTGATAGCTGATAGCTGAATGCTTACATTAGCCTTGTTGTCCTAAAGAGCGATCGCATTTGTTCAAGGTGCTCGCCATGATCTATTAACCTCTAAGATGGCTGAGCAGTATTTGGTGCTAGTTACTTGGGTGTAACTCAAGTGATTATGCAGCACAGTATGATTGAGTTGGACGATTCCAGCAATAAATCTTTATGTTTTTCCGGCTACTGGTTACATTCTTATTTGCGTGCTCTGTTTTTTGTTATCCCTTACCCGTTCACGCCAAGAGTATAGCCTGCGATGGGAAACAACTCGTGGGAGCAGACTTATCTGGTCAAGACTTACAGGAAGTCAAAATTACCTATTGCAATTTGGACCAGGCTAACTTAGCCGATGCCAAATTGATCCAAGCATCTATCAAACATACTACCCTGAATAATGCTAATCTCCATGGAGCAGACTTGACCAACAGCGACACCTACAACATTAGCTTCAATGGTGCAGATTTAACTGATGCCATCTTTACTCGTTCCTTACTGCAACGTGCCAGTTTTGATGGGGCTAACATCACTGGTGCTGATTTTAGTAGCACCCTGATCCAACCGGTCAGAGAACGGTTAAAACTCTGCGATGTAGCAACTGGCGTGAACCCTACCACTGGTGTGATGACTCGTAAGTCTTTAGGGTGTTGGTAAGGTGTTGAATGTTGACTGTTGAATGTTGACTGTTGAATGTTGAATGTTGAATGTTGACTGTTGACTGTTGAATGTTGAATGTTGACTATTTGATGGTCAACGGTTAACATTCACGATCGATGGGGCTGACTTGAGCGATGGTATGCTGGATGGTGTCCAAATTTGATAACTGTTTGCTAAGCAAGGTGCATCTGAAAACTGGTGTTGCGCTTGTGAGTCTTTGGGATGTCGATTAAACGAGTAGGTGTAATTGGTGGAGGACAACTGGCCTGGATGATGGCAATGGCTGCCAAGTCTTTGGGTATTCGGCTAGTGGTTCAAACTCCTAATGTTACTGATCCAGCTGTCCGTGTTGCTGCTGAAACTATCTTTGCTGCTATTGATGATGGGATCGCTACCGAGCAAATGGCATCTCGCTGTGATGTGATTACCTTTGAGAATGAATTTATTAACCTCGATGCCCTGAAATGTCTGGCAAAGCGGGGAATTTGCTTTTACCCCCGACTAGAGGCTCTAGCGCCACTGTTGGATAAATATCACCAACGCTGCTATTTCGATCGCATTGGTTTACCCCAGCCAGAGTTCATCAGTCTGGAGGGGGAAGTGGGTAAGGAGGAATTAAAGTCCCTAGCCTCTTCTCGGGGCGTTGCTGAATTGAAGTATGAATCCGCGATCGTTTGGTTTTGGTCAAGCCCCCTAAATCCCCCAGCGAGCAATCCCTCGCTGGGGGACTTTCAGAGTTTTGTTCCCCCCAGCGAGGGATTGCTCGCTGGGGGGCTAGGGGGGCAAAATCATACCCAGAATCAGCAACGCCCTTCTCGGACCCCAATCAACCTGAGTCAGTTAGAGTTTCCTCTGGTGCTGAAAGCGCGACGCCAAGGTTATGACGGCAAGGGTACCTTTATTATTAAAGACAGTCATAGCTTACAGGAAACTTGGAAGCAGTTAGGCAATCAGCCTGTGGTGCTAGAAGAGTTTATTCCCTTTGAACGGGAGTTGGCAGTAATGGCTGCCCGTTCTGTAGATGGGGAGGTGGTGGTTTACCCGGTGGTGGAAACTCAGCAGCAAGAACAGGTGTGTCGGCGAGTTATTGCACCAGCCCAGATTAGCCCAGATACGGTGGCGGAGGTGAATGCGATCGCAAAAACTCTCCTGACTAGTTTAGACGTAGTGGGAGTCTTTGGGATTGAGTTATTCCTCACTAGCAATCACAAGGTTTTGGTTAATGAAGTGTCCCCTCGTACCCATAATTCTGGCCATTACACCATTGATGCTTGCGAAACCTCTCAATTTGAGCAGCAACTGCGAGCCGTGGTAGGTTTACCCTTAGGTAGCCCACAGATGCATTGTGCCAGTGCAGTAATGGTCAATCTTTTGGGTTATGAGTCTTCCCAGGATGATTACCAACAGAAACGGCAGACCTTAGCCAGTTTACCAGGAGCGTTTGTCCATTGGTATGGTAAGACTCAATCCCGCCCAGGACGTAAGTTAGGTCATGTCACAGTTTTGAGTGATGGGAATTCGGTACAAGAGGTAATTGAGAAGGTTGAATCTGTTTGGTATGGTTGATACTCAGAATTAAGAATGTAGAATGTAGAATGCAGAATGTAGAATGTAGAATGTAGAAGTCTAAATTATCAATTCTTAATTCTTAATTCTTAATTCTTAATTCTTAATTCTTAATTCTTAATTCTTAATTCTTAATTCTACATTCTACATTCAAACTTCCCTTTGCTAAAACTTGATGTTTTTCAAAGCAGTAGATAACTGGCGTAAGCGATCGCTAACTTCTAAATTTACTTCGTGAGCCTTTAAATGATCGGGCATTTCAGCCATTAGTAAGGGATTTTCTGCTAACCATTCATTCAGGGCTACTCCTCGCCACACGGCTTCGTATCGAATAAAGCGATCGCGCAATTGATCCAGTTCTTGTAGGCAAAATTGCCCAAACCCTGCGGCTTCAAAGATGGCCGAACGCAAATAGGTTTCAAAGGCTTTGAGATCCGTTTCAAGTTCCAAGATCACCTCCTGCGCTGAATTGGTAGGTTTTGGTGGCGCATCCCCAGAGACGTCACTAATACCTAATAGCTCATGGCGCAGCTTGGGATCATAGAGCAACTTTGACCCACGATTTACATATCGTTTTAGGACACTGAAAGCCTTCTCTTCACCATTGTAATAATTATCGACTAGTTCGATATCCGCTCCCAGTCGTTTCACAATACGCTTACGAGTTTCACTATCTAAAGGGCCAGGAATTAAAGAGTCAGCAACCGGACGGGAAAAACGAAGAAATAACGCCGTCAAACTTCGACTTAAAACTTCCACAAACTGCTCTGGATTACCAATTAGTCGCTGCTCTAATTCCTGAGTTTTCCAGAGTAACGTGGTCAGATAGTCAACTAACTTTAATGCTTCTTCCTTGATTTCTAGGGCAAGGTGATGAGCAATATCTACTAAGAAAGTGCTAATGGTAGCAGAAAGTTCTTTACGCCAGTTATAGTCAGTTAATTTAGCATCAAATACACCGGAATTATTTTCTTTAAAAATTCGCTGTTTTCTTTGCTCAGTATTGGTTCTAATTTCTTCAATTTTAGTCTCAATATCCTGGAGGTATCGAGAGCGAAATTTTTCTACAATATCTGAATTGAGAGATTCTTCTCCTTCTGCCGTAGAGTTCCAGATATTATCATTATAATAGTCGCTTAGGTCTGCTTTAATCGTTTTCCACTTTTCTTCCCACCACTGGGAAAACTCAATACGACGTTGATTTTCTTGTAATCGCTTGGCTTCCGCTGGATTCTCTGAATATCGCTTACTAACGATTTCAAAAATTTCTTTTGATGTTGTTAGTATGTTGGTGATTAAAGCGTCACAACGTTTCTCTAAAACAGTAACCCGTTCATTATTAATATAGTCAGTAATGCGAGCCTTGATTTCCTGAATACCAGTCGCTTCCTGTCTTAAGGCTTCCTCATCTTCGATACCTGTCAGAGAGTTAAGCTTATTTAAAATTTCTTCAGGACTGCCAACTGATTCCACGGTTTGTTGATTAGCCAAACCATTTAAGACTAAATAAGCTCCGGCTGAACCGTGGACAATTCGCTGAGGAGGTAATTGTGCGCGTCGATCCCAATCGTTTGATGCTACATCCAGATGTTCTTTAAGAGCTGCTGGACTAGCAAACTGATCAATCCGACTCAAGAAAACAAACAGTTTATCTGCAACTTTTACATTCTTGTCACCCTGCTCAGTAAACTCAACAATTTGAAGTTCTGCACCCCGAATACTAGAAAATTGCTGCACCACAATGACAGCATCACAATCTGAGAGCATTTCTCTAGATTCCTCTATATGCTTGGCTAAACCTGAGTCTAATCCAGGCACATCATAGAAAACAATACCCTCAGCTTGGGCGAGTTTATTGGTATACAGTCTAGCTTCTAATACTGCATGGGCGTATTGCTCATCAGCAACATACTTGTTAAGGTCTTTGTTAATGTCTTCAAGGCGAGTAAATGGGATAGTTTTCCGACCTTCGCTACGAACTTGTCTTAAGGTGTCTTGATATTTTTGGATTGTCTCTAAATCTTGTTTGGCTCCATCACTATGTTTAGAATTACTGTTGGAAGCTGATTCCAGTTCATGCAGCAGACGGGTAAATTGTTCTTCGGTTTTAGGCTCAACTTCTAACCTTTGCTGAGAATCTTCTTCAACGGAATAAATTTGTGTCGTTGTAAAAGTACAACGTCCAGCTTTTGCTGGCAGTAAATCACAATCTAACCAGGCATTGACAAAGGTACTTTTTCCTGCCTTTTCCAAGCCCACAACAGCAATCCGAAATTCTCGCTTCTTCAAGCGTTCAAGCTGACGACGAGCGGGTTTTTCTTCTTCTAAAAGAACCTCTTTGAGGTGAGCAGGAACTCCTGCTTGAGGAAGCCTGGCTAAATCAACGGCGTGGCGCAGCACAGTTAAGGCGTCACCCAAACGAGTTTCATAATAAGATGAAGCAGTTTTCCAATCCATTTTTCCAATCTATTTTATAGCGTTGATTGCATGTATGAGGTACAGTAAGCAACCTCAAAGTCCCCCTTTTTAAGGGGGATTTAGGGGGATCTCTTGGTACCTCATGGGAAACAGAATTGCTATAATTCCTTAAGCACAGATAAAAGTTTCTAAACCATCTAGGTTGGTAAGACGAGCAATTTTCTGGATTTCAGCACCGCCATCAA
>NZ_JAAHFV010000183.1:0-12788 GCF_010672755.1 Moorena sp. SIO1F2 | reverse complement strand
CAATGGATAGAACAACTAACTGTAGGTCATAGGTACCACTCATTGCTCTATCTGTATCGCTAATTGGGACAGTTTCTATGAGAAAATTGAGCCAGACCAAAACCATTGAGTAGGGCATACCGAGATATTATCTCCCAGACCTTCTAGGGGCCATGTTGATATATTTCTTCCGAAACTTGTCTTGTAATTCTGAATATATGTCTTTAATTTACACAATTTTTATGAATTAATTTACCGTATAAATACGTATTTTTATTATAGCTATATCATAAAATTTACCCAATATAAATCTAATCTATTGCTTGAATCATAAAGCACCAAATTAAAAACTTGGTAATTGTAATTGCAGAGATTTTTTTAGCTACCAAACAATTATCAACAGATAGCAGGATAAGTATATTTATCCATACCTAATTAAATTTTTGATAATAATCATTGGGTATCTAGCGGTTTTTAAGCTAGTAAGGTACAAGTTTTTGGGTTTATAGGGAGCAGGAACTTCCGAGCAGTAAAGTCAGAAGAAAGAAAAGGGAAAAAATCCTGTGTACCTCATTAGGCTAAAAACCGCTAGATACCGTAAAAAAAACTACTTTGAACGTCTCAAGCTTAGACTAAAGGTATGCAGTCAGCTAATGCGCTACTTGAGGTGCTACGCGAATAGCATTGAGCTCTCAGCTAATGTAAGGCAACCCCTGATCAATAAACAGAGTAGGAAGTTGTTCGTCAATTAACAGTTAATATAGCGTTTTCCATACTTATGAGGTACACAGGATTTTTTCCCTATTCCCTGTTCCCTATTCCCTGTTCCCTATTCCCTGTTCCCTAAAATCCAAAAATTTGGGATCTAACACAATTGAAAACTGCTATATTTAATACTTAAGACTTAATATTTAACCTTACGTAAGTCTTGGAAAACTGGGTGTAGTGGGTCATAAACTCGTTCAGAATTGCCTTGAATGACCCGGTGAATGGGAACAACTTCCACCACGCAGTTAGTGTATGCGATCGCATCCAACTGTCCTACCAACTCGGGTGACCAAGGTTCCTCACGAACTCTCTGATTTTGGCAAGTCAGCCACTGAATTAAATGCGATCGCATCACACCCGGTAAAATTCCAGCTTCCACTGGTGGTGTCCACCAGTGACCATCTCTCCATCCCCATAAGTTACCTGTACTAGTTTCCAGCCAATTCCCGTGATTATCTACCAGAATCCCTTCCTGTGCTCCCATATTTTGCGCCATTTGCTTCGCCAGCCATGGAGATAGGTAATTCCCGGTCTTGTGAGTAGGTAAGCAGCGATGAAATTTTACAGAGGGGGACTGGGCTACCCAAGCAGTGATACCCTGTTCTTGCCACTGGGCTAAATTGGCTGGCAGAGGACGACCCATAATCAATTCTCGTCCATCGGGGAATAGGCTAATTCTCAGCACTGGGTAAAGGGTGATCAGTGATTGTGCTCCTTGGCGCAATTGCTCCCAATCCGGCTGTTGCCAACCAAATGCTTGTAGACTCGATTGCAGGCGATGGCAATGATTAGTCCAATGGGTTAGTGGATGTTCTAATGACTGATGGTAAACTCGTAAGGTCGTAAAAACTGTAGCGCCATAGATAAATCCTGGCTCATCAATGGTCAGGCTTAGGAAGTTGCCCTCAATTAGCTGGCCATTGTACCAGAAGCAGGGTTTTGACATGACTATGATCGTGATTAACCAGAATTGCGATTAGAATCTGCTTTTCCTCTTCGAGCCCTTTGCCTAGAACGGATGGTGTACTGACCATGAATGTTGACCAAGTAGGGAACTATATAGGTTAAACCCCCTGAAATCCATCGCTCTCGATTCATCTGCCGTTGTAGGATAGCAGAACCATGATTGATCACAAACAGAACTGAGCCAACCACCAAAGCCACCCTCAGCGCAGTTGGCATCAATTCGAGATCAACAACACTTAGACAGAACTCTTTTAGAGGTTTCACGCTGTAGCTATCTAGGAAGCTGTTAACCATCTAATTTTACCTAACTGATGGTTTTTTGTTGGGGGTTGGCTGTTAATTACCAAATTAGCTTCCGGCAAAATTCATCCCACACTCATGGCGTAGCATTGAGATGTGGGATGAATTTTGCACAGGGTCTCTCGGATAAGGAAAGCGAGCAATCAAACTTCTAATTAACTCTGACTGAGTCATTCCGGAGACGAATCCTTGAAGAGGGTAGCCTTAATTAACAATTTTTAACCCTTTTGCGCAAGAACCTCAAACTATAAAGGCTACCCTCTTCTACGGAAACTTCTAACCACGCCGTTCTGCTTCTTGTGATAATTGCCTTTTCTCGAAGTCGGTAATCCTGATTATTAGTTTTTTATCTTTTATTTTTGCTTGTCACACTGGAGGGGCGACAAGCGCCCCGTAACCCTTGAGCTATATTAAATTGAGCGAATTATGGTAAAAAAAGATAGGTCATAAATTGTCAATACGACCTATCAAGTTATAATGAGCCCAGAATTAGAACAAAAACATCTAAAAAATCTCCTTGACGAATCTCAATTATTATTTGTTTATAGCACTACGCATTAAGATTAGGACATTCCTAAACTCCGAAACTTAGTCATAGCTTACTTCTGACTTCTGACTTCTGACTTCTGACTTGCGCGTAGCGCTATACCTTGTCGTAATTATTGGACAATATCTCAATAATGTTCAACTCAAAAAAATTGCTTAATCTTTACCTTTTCCTAGTAAATTTACATCAATTTTAAAAAGTTACAGAGATTTTTGTCATTGTCTTGATGCAGTCGCTCATGGGAGAAAGCACGGCAGTCGCTCATGGGGAGGGTCTGTGTGCGGAACCTGCGTCCGCACCTTGTAAGCCCCGTGGGAACCCCCAAGACCGCGCTGCCTCCCCTGTTCCCTTGCTGCATCGCTACCAAGATTTCCAATCAAAACAATGTGGGTTACAATTATTAGATAATGGCTATATCAAACATTTATTAAACAGCAAAAAATCTATTTAGCTATCGATAGAAATAATTGGAATAACCAGAATTTATTGATAGTTAGCTTAATTTATAAAAACCGAGCACTTCTTTGAAGTTACCGTAAGAGAGTGGTTTGTTCGCGTTCGCCTTTGGCGTGGCCTACGGCCAAGCGCGCCTTTGGCGATAGTTA
The DNA here is from genome assembly GCF_010672755.1 of Moorena sp. SIO1F2. Lineage (NCBI taxonomy): Bacteria > Bacillati > Cyanobacteriota > Cyanophyceae > Coleofasciculales > Coleofasciculaceae > Moorena > Moorena sp. SIO1F2. Next base: position 9,623 of record NZ_JAAHFV010000183.1, on the reverse strand, counting down.
CCGTAAGACAGGCTCGCCTTATTTCACGAGTTTTAACCCTTTTTTGCATAGCCTGCCGACGCTCATTGGCGAGCCGTAATAAGGCCTCAGATGAAACCTTATTACGGCTCTCCTAGACCTGACTGCCTGACACATCTGTGTGAAAACCAAACAGATCAGGTTCTACACTTTAAAGACCGAATACGGGAAAACCAAATCTGGTCTAGTGGGACTTTAGCCAAAGCAAACCCCTGCGCCCACGTCTGTTTTGTCAAGTACAATTTATACAAAATAGCTGGGATTACCCTGCCCATAGCCCATAAGCTGATAGCACCTCAAGTAGCACCATCTGTAGCGCATTAGCTGATAGCTGAATGCGCTACGCTATATCAATATACTGCGTCAAGCATTCAGCTATATCAATATCCGATTCAGGGCAATTTCTAGATGGTACAACCCCTAAAATAGTCTCAGGGAAATCAAGAATCCCAAATTAACGTAACTATTGCTAACTATTACCCCCCGAGACCCCCAGAGGATTGCTATATATATGGATGCTTTTGCCCCCTTACCGCCTCAGTGGACCAAATCAGCCACCCATGCCTTGGAGTTCTGCTGTCCTAGTTGTCGAGCATCTGTTCTAGAAGCTGAGAAGGTTTGGATTAATCGCTCCTCACCAGTGATGGGTGAAGACCACCGCCGGAAGTGGCAAGAGTTTTATCAATGTAAGTGTGGCTATGTATGGTGGGCTTGGAGTAGCGATCGCCCACCCTCAGAATTTAGCAATCGAGACAATCCTCCTATCGTTTAACCGCCGATCGTCCTTCCCGTTCTTTGGGTTTTCGTGGTTCACTCAAACCACTCTCAATTTTATTTGCGCTACCATATTGTTCACCAAATTAACACCCCTAGGGTTAGATGACCAGCAGATCACCAGGTAAACAGGCAGCTCCAACAATGCGAACGCAAGAGAACGACTGGAGACTTTTCCTACGCCTAGTCCCCTACGCCCGTCGCAGCAAAGGCCCGCTATTGATTGCAATTACTTTATTGATACCCCTGTCCGTAGCAAGTGCCATTCAACCCTTAATTGTCGGTCAGGTAATCTCTTTAATTCGTCAAGAAGAGCGAACTTGGTCTTTCCTATTAGAGCGCTCCCTATCACAGAGCCTCAATATTCTGATCACTATACTACTATTAACCATACTAATCCGGTTAGTGTTCGTTGGGCTTCAGGGATTCGTGGTGGTGAAGATAGGTCAGAAAATCACTGCTGCTATCCGGGAAGACCTATTTGAGCACGTCACCTCCCTAGCGGTGCGATTTTTTGACCGCACACCAGTGGGGAAATTGATTACCAGGCTCACTAGCGATGTGGAAGCCCTAGGGGATGTCTTTTCCACCGGTGCCATTGGCATCGTGGGTGATTTACTATCCATGATAGTCATTGCTGCTACCATGTTTTTGGTGCAATGGCAACTGGCATCGATCTTAGTGGTAATGCTCTTGCCAGTGACTGCTATTATTATTTACTTCCAGAAACAATATCGCAAAGCTAACTACAAATCTAGGGAAGAACTTTCCTCCCTAAACGCGATGCTGCAAGAAAACATCTCTGGCATTAATATTGTGCAACTGTTTCGCCGTGAACAATACAATGCCGAGATGTTTCGCACGGTTAACCAAAAATACATCACTGAAGTAGACAAAACCATCTTTCACGATTCAGCGATTTCAGCAACCCTAGAGTGGATTTCCCTGGTAGCGATCGCAGCAGTGTTGTGGAGCGGTGGTCATTTTATCCTCAAAGATCACCTGAGTTTTGGTGATTTGTCGGCCTTTATCCTCTATGCTCAGCGGCTATTTGACCCCTTGCGTCGGTTTTCCGAAAAATTCACTATGCTCCAAGCTGGTTTCACTGCCATTGAGCGCATTAGTGACATCATGAATGAAACTATTGAAATTCGTGACCCCGAAGGCTTGCAGGTCAGACGCTTGCAGGTGGTAGGTTCTCCAGAGCTTGAGGAAGGCAAACAAGACCGGAAACAATCTGGGGATTTACCGATAAAGCCTCCAAGCAGCTTGAATGGTGATCTAGCCCATCACTCTTCTAACTTATCCTTCGGCAATGGTTATACTGAACAACCCTTGAACCTTAAACCGTCAACCCTAAACGGAGAGATTTGCTTTGAACACGTTTGCTTTGCTTACAAGCAAGATGAATATGTTCTCAAAGACTTGCACTTTACCATTCATCCAGGGGAAAAAGTTGCTTTAGTTGGTCCGACCGGTGCAGGTAAAAGTTCCATTATTCGGTTGCTCTGCCGCCTCTATGAACCAAGCCAAGGGCGAATTCTGGTAGATGGGATTGATATTCGGGATTTACCCCAGGCAGAACTACGACGCCAGATCGGAGTCATCCTTCAGGAGGGATTTCTTTTTGCTGGTGATGTTAAGAGTAATATTTCTTTAGGAGAAACCTACTCCATTGAGGCAATTAAAACCTCAGCGGAGGTGACAAACGTGGCTAGCTTTATCGAAAAACTGCCCCAAAGCTACGATACCCAGCTCAGAGAGCGAGGAACAAATCTGTCTGCTGGCCAAAAACAATTGTTAGCCTTTGCTCGTGCTGCAATTCGTAACCCCCAAATCTTGGTGCTGGATGAGGCAACAGCTAGTTTAGATGTGGCTACCGAAGCTCTGATTCAAGAAGCTTTGGAACGGCTGTTAGAACAGCGGACTGCAATTATTATTGCCCACCGACTCTCCACTATCCGTAATGTAGACCGGATTCTGGTACTAAAGCGAGGAGAGTTAGTAGAGTCGGGAAGCCATGAGGAATTGTTAGGGCAAAACGGATTGTACGCTAGTCTATACAAATTGCAGATGCTAGGAGATTGATGGCTAATCTAGCATTTTCATTTAATGTCAAACTAGGATTGATGGGAATAGGGAACAGGGAATAGGGAACAGGTAACAGTAGGAAAGAGCGATGCAGCGCTATAAGACCACGCTCAATCATTCCCTGTTCCCTTGTCCGAAGTTCCCTATTCCACTTCAAGTAGCACTATAGATTAAGATGCGTTCGCGTAGCGTGACCGTTCGCGTAGCGTGGCCTTTTGGCCAAGGTCAATCGCTAACTCCGGAAGAGTGACAGGTTCTGCAATCTGTCGTCCCACTGCTGCTGCTATCGGCTTTAAGCTATGAACCAAATCCACCATTGCTTCGATGGAAAGCGCCTGTCTAGCATCAGAAACAGATTTTTCTGGTTCCGGGTGACATTCAATAATGAGTCCATCTGCACCAGCTGCCACTGCAGCTTTTGCCAGAGGTGCCACTAATTCCCGCTTACCCACAGCATGGGAAGGGTCTACAATCACCGGCAAGTGAGTCAACTGCTTGAGTGCTACTACTGCTCCTAAATCTAAGATATTGCGGGTATAGTTATCGAAACTGCGGATACCTCGTTCACACAACACCACCTGAGAGTTACCGTGAGTGAGGATATATTCCGCTGCCATGACGAATTCCTCAACAGTAGCAGCTAGTCCCCGCTTTAGCAGTATCGGCAAGTCTTGCTTACCCAAGGCTTTGAGTAAGTCAAAGTTTTGCATATTGCGACTACCTACCTGAAGCAGATCAGCGTGGGTAGCAATCGATTCAATTTGCCCAATCGACATCACCTCGGTCACTACTGGGATTTGATGACGCCTGCGGATATCAGACAAAATTTCTAGTCCTGCTAGTCCTAGCCCTTGGAAAGAGTACGGGGAGGTGCGCGGTTTGAAGGCACCTCCCCGCAACGCTTGTACCGGGGCAGCTTTGAGTTTAGTAGCCACTGTTTCCATCTGGGCGTGACTTTCGACGGTACATGGACCACCAATAATCACCAGTTCTGAGCCACCGAAGACAACTTGTTCTGAGAGTCTAACGATGGTTTGGTGATTGGGGTTAGTAGCTAGTGCTAATTTAGCGTTCAACATGGTTATGGACTCCTTAGTTACAGATGTTAGTTACAGATATGGACATAAAAAAAACCCGGTTCCTTGAGGGTTCCGGGTTGCTGTGAAAGCTTGGCACGACCTAACTACCCGGAACGATTTCTGGGCCAAAAAAAGTAAAAGCCGTAAACGCTGTAAAGGTAGGTGGTCATGTCTTGCTCCTGTCGCTGCTTTGCCTAAAAAAACAAAGGACCGCAGATTATATTGCTGCGGTCCACCGGGGGGTTCCATATGGAACTATCCTCACCTCCGGTGAACCTGCCTAAACCAAAAATAAAAGTAATAGCTGGGGCTGAACATGTCTCTTTGGGGCTAAGCCATGAAAAATTTGGCAATTTGTATCGAATGATACTACCCTAGCAAGGGTAATAGCCTCATGTCAATAGTTACTGGGAAATCAGGAAAATACTGAGCTACTATCCCTGACTTCGATGCAGCCTAATCCGATCTATGCTTGTCTAGTCTTTCACGATATTTGCCCAAGACATGATTTAAGATCACAGCATAAGTGCTCATTGCTCAGTTTAACGAGGCAAAGCCGTTGAATGCTAGTTTGATTGAAGTCAAAGTTCATTCCTCGTTACGAGATTTTCTGCGATCGCAGGGTCAACCCAATTGGCCTCACCAATTGACTATGGCGAGGCTAGTGGCACGAGCCTTGCGGTTAGGGCGTTCTGCTTTGATACAGACCGGTTTAGAACCCTTGCAGGAAACCTCTCTACAGTCTTCCTATCGCCTGAGTTACCTGGCACCAGCCCTGGTTTGGTCTGGACCTGTGATCGTAGTGGCACCCTTATGGATACAAGAATGGTTGCTGCAAAAGGAAATTCCCCTTTTACAACAGTGGTTTGGTACCGATAAGGTAATTCATACCAGTGATAGGTTTCCCGATCAACCGTTCCAAGGACTGTTGATTACCTCACCAGAATCGTGGCTAACAGACCGCTTGAAGAACAAGGGCTGGTTTCCTAATCATATTCCTACTGTGATTGATGGTGTGGATGACCTAGAATCTTGGAGCAGTAACCAGCTTAAAGGCTGCATCCAGCCCCAAGACTGGGACGCACTGATGCAAGCCCATCCACAACAGGCTGATTTGATTCGGGATGTGCGGGTAAGGCTAACCAAAGCCTTATTTCAGCGCCCTGCTAACCCCTATGAGTGCTACCTGATTGAAGCAGATCAGCAAGATGGCTTGCAAAAGCTATTTGATGGACTAAGTTCCCTCAGCACTGAACCAGAATCTCTCTATTTGCTGAAACCCTGGGAAAAGTTTTGCCACTTCTGGCAGCAGTCAGGTCAGCTAATGTGGGCAACCGTTGCGCGATCGCAAGGTCAGTTTTCCTTATATAGCGCACCAGTAGAAGTGGCTACAGCCTTAAATCCCATTTGGTCGAGACAGCCAGTAGTGCTAATCGGTGGGGCTCTAGATTTAGAGAAAAGTGCCTCTGTGTACCGTCAGCAGCTCGGATTAGGGGAGTTAACCTGTTTGAAGTTTTCCCCTCACCGACAGATTCAACTGTATTTGCCCGATCGTCTACCCATGCCCAATACAGAGCGATTTCAAAACGCTCTGACTCAAGAAATTCGCACCCTACTCAACCTAAGTCCTGACATCACCAGACCAGTAGTTATTTTAGTCGGAGATGTCCCCCTCAAAGCCCAGCTAGGGGCAGTCTTAGCAGCAGAATTTGGTTCCCGGGTGCAGGTAGAAACCACCAGTCTCAGTGACAGAGGTATTTTGATTTGTGGCTGGGAATTTTGGCATAGGTATCAAGCTCAAATCCCCTCTCCCCAACTGTTGATGATTGCTACCTTACCAATTCCCTCTTTAGAAAATCCATTAGTTGCTGGTCGAGTCGCTTACTACAAGCAGCAACGTCAGGATTGGTTTCGTTTGTATTTGTTACCAACAGCATTAAGAGAATTACAACGAGCAGTAGCACCAGTAAGAGCTACTCAAGGCTGTGTTGCCATCTTAGATAATCGTGTAAACCGCCGCAGTTATGGACGCCATGTGCTATCAGCCTTGAGTCCTTTTGCTCGAATTAATTATTTAGATGCTAGTTGGTTTAATTCAGATGCTCCAGAAGGACAAGATAGTTGGCTTTAGAAAGTGAGTAGGTTGGTCAAATTAAAGCCAATCACATTAAAGCCAAAATGTTGAGGAGCCCAAGTCCTAATTACAATCCAAGTTTTCATTAACTGTTCTCACCCCTACCTAATTATCAAATTGCCGTATTGATATCACATATTCTCCTTGATTCGCACTATAATTTGTTGAAACATCAAACACTAAACCATCTGTCTCGGCCTTGATATCAATTACATTCGGTAGATTTCCTTCTTTATTAAAGCTCAGTAGCTGATAAAGTCTATCTCCTACTTTGACAACACTCCCTAACTTAACTCTCGATTGAATCATTCCTCCAGCCGGAGCATAGTATCTCTCGATGTTATCTTTAGATGCTAATTGCATTTTGTAGGAGTCTGGATCAGTTATCGGTAAATCCGGTAGTTTTAACATTCCTTTTTTCGACAAATAGTTTTTGATACCGTATACTCCATTTTTTACCGACTCTGGATTCATTTGCATCCCAGATCCCAATTCTAGAGTCCATGATTCAATATCAAACTGAAGGGTTCTGCCTAACTTAGCCAAGGCTTTCTCTAACCCTTGCCAAGGCTTAATAAATGCCTCATCGAAAGCATCACCATCATACTCATCTTCATGCATCACAATTCCATAATCGAGAAGAAAGTCTTTGGCGCTTTCTTCCCGAGAGTAGAAGCCATACAAGAAATCAAGTCCTTGATTAGTAGAACTATGGATATCAATCACATAGTTAGCATCTACACATAAAGATTGCAGTTGATAGCGGTAAAGGTGACGAAACGGTAATCCCCTCGGAGAGTAGCAGTCTTCTAAGTGTTGTTTCAAGCTAGACTGGATCCGTGCTAAATAGTTATTTCTGATTTCATCAGGGTTCAAATTAAGTTGAGATTGGGCGAAATCCTCTAAATCATCACACTCTTTTTCATAGTCCCAAAAAATCCTATTCCAGTCTTGACCATCGTAAGGATTGAATCCTCCTGTGGCAAAGAAATGACTACGCTGATTAGTGCTAGCTGGATTACAAACAGGGACCAGCCAGATTTCCCCAGTCAGCTGAGTGTCATCCAGAGTGCTCAAAAAGTCAATCAACTGGTGAATCACTGCATTACCAACAATTTCACAACCATGGAGATTGCCTTGTAAATATGCCTTCTTTCCTGGTTGGGAGCCAACGAATTTATAGACTTGGAGCGAAATGCGATCGCCTGAGGTGAGTTGCTGAATTGGAATAGTAGAAATAGTTGGATTCATATAGCAGTTTTAAATTGGGTTAGGTAAAACGTCCTGGGTTTTAGGGAGTAGGGAGTAGGGAGTAGGGAGTAGGGAGTAGGGAGTAGGGAGTAGGGAGTAGGGGTAATAAAATTGACTGTACCTCATAAGGATACCATTTAAAAACATTTACAAATATGTCATTAACAATCTTGCTGATTTATCATAACATCAAAAACTCTTCGGTTCTCTTTCCTACTGTTCGATGTTCCCTGTTCCCAAGTTCCCTTTTTCTATCAATCCTAATCAGCCCTCACCTCTACGCGGATATTCTACAAGTGGCGGGAGAGTAACTGGCAACCCGAAACAGATGCGATTGGCCGTAGGCCACGCGGGGCGCGTTCGCTTTCCCTATGGTGAGTTTCTCAATAGACCTATGTCAGCTTCCATATTTGGCTAGCCAATCCAATGTCCACATAAACGGAATTCCAGCTGCAACGGCTGCCTCAGCATCTTCGTTGCGATTGACCTTCGGTCACGCTTCGCGATCGCCAACCATCAAAGCTGAAGAGCCGCTCGTTTTAAACTGCAAAATCATTCCCGGCTTTGGTTTTCGGTATTCTCCAGCGTATGTTTTACTGGTTACTTCAGAAAAGTAGTGTTGCTCGCAATAATAACAGGTTGTCCCATAGTCAGGACAAAAAATAATTCCTTTGAGCTGGGGAAGCAATTTAAGAGTTTTCTGTTGCTCTTTAATACAATTCTTCAGGGTTTTATGTCGGGCTGCAACTCCAGCCTGATTGGTCACCCCAAGAATGATATAACCCTTATTTTTGAAACATTGCAGAGCTTTATCAGCTCCTTCAATAACTTTTTGCTGGTCAGGGTAGTCAATAAATCTACCGTGACCACTCGGCTGGCGAATGGTCCAGTCGCAATCTACAAATAGCTCAAGTTTTAAATTCATGAAGCTTGCTGGGTGGTACACCAATTAGCGATGCAGCGTGGTCTTGGGGAGGTCTCGTCACCTGAACTTGGTGATGGTGCTTGAGATGACCATGAGGCAGTTGCTCATGGGGGGAACCCCCATGAGCAACTGCCGTGGTTTCCCCCACTCGCGCTTTGCATCAAGACAGGGAATGGAGGGTTAATTTCCGACTGTATCTTCCATGAGGTCATTGGCATCAAAGCATTATATACTAAGCTTTTTAGGGCTGATGTCACCCCCTCAGTTTTTCATCAAAGCTTAATATAGTTACTGCTTTAGTTAATGTTTTCGTCAAGTTTTATGGAATTGTGAAAATTTTGCTGAAGTTATATCTATAATTGCTTTTAAAATAAAATTCAGCCATCCAATTCAACTAGTTCATTGAACTCCTGATTAGTTACATCCATGCTTAGGACATTTGGCTTGGATGTTTCCCTTGATGGTAATCGCTGATTAAGATGCTCGCTTATTGTCTAATTAATTAGCTGAAGCCACTTGTTTTATAGAGCAATTAACTTGTTACTTAATCCCTGAAAAAATGAGATAATCTTAAGGACAGAGTGTGAATATTTTCCTGATTGGTTATTACGGTTATGGTAATATTGGCGACGATTTATTTGTGGCTCAGTTAACTAATTATTTCGCTAGCAAAAAAGATGTCAAAAAAATATTTATCTGTTGCCAAACTAACTATTACCAAGGTTTTAGTGATAAAGTTTTATTCTTTAAGAATGCACAACTATCAAAACTCAAAAGAACTTTATTACTTTTGAAAAGTGACTGCATAGCCTGGGGTGGGGGAACCTTAAACCTGCAAGACAGGCCCAGGAATTTATCAAGGATGCAAGCCTTGTCAAAATTAATGGGTAAGCGTTTCTGCTTCCTGGGTGTTGGATTAGAAAGCGTGAAATCTGAGAAGAAAAAAAAGATAGCTGATATCTTTGAAAAAGCCGACCTGCTATACCTTAGAGATAACCATTCCTATGAAATGGCATTGCAACAGCTTCAACTTTCCAAATCACCTGACTTAGGAGGTGACTTGGCTTTCTTGGATTTGACTATGTATGAAAAGTTTGTCAAACCAGCCAAGCAAGCTAGTGATATTGCCAACATATCCTTCTCTGGAAAATTTTGGTGGGGTGAAGGCAGAGCTGAGTTTTAAGCCCGTATGCGTATTAGGGACTACCATCGGGAGCGCTCCCGGGATCCCGAAGTCAAAGTCCAAAAACCGTGAACTTCGGGAAAATCATTTTCCCGAGGCCATATATGGTTGAAAAAATGCACCTTTCTTTCATGTTTAAAAATTAAAGCCTTTTTTACACATTTATAA
>NZ_JAAHFV010000182.1:0-12964 GCF_010672755.1 Moorena sp. SIO1F2 | reverse complement strand
CTTAGAATAGGGCAGCCTTAATCATAAAGTTTTAACCCTTTTACGCATAGCCGACCAACCATAAAGGCTGCCCTATTCTTGCGGTAACTTCGTTCCCACACTCATGCTGCGCATTGAGGTGTGGGGCATGTCTAGCGGTCTTAGCTAAAATAGAGCAGCCTCAAGAAACAAATGTGGTGTAGTGAATGCTAAAACAACTTGCTGCTGGGATCCTTGCCGGTGCCTTTGTCGTTATATCTGTCAAACTTTGGAGAATTCTACAACCGATCAACCTTGATCAAGCTCAACTGATGGCTTGGCGGGATACCTCCTTGTTTAGCTTGCCAGCTGAACCAGACCCGTCTGCTGAAGCGATTGTGGATGAATTCATAGGAAAATGGCGTGTTCAAGGTTCAGCAGTTAAGCAAGGAGTATGGATTCAATCGGGACTGACTAGACTCGCGACCCACCGGGGAAATGTTCCAATACCCGCAGCTTCAATCACGAAAATTGCCACTAGTCTAGCGGCATTACAGCAATGGGGACCAGCTCATCAATTTGAAACTAGAGTCAGTGCCACCGGAATAGTTAAAGATGGGGTATTGGAGGGAGATTTGGTGATTACTGGTGGTAGCGACCCGTTTTTTGTGTGGGAAGAAGCGATCGCATTGGGTAATAGTCTAAATCAACTGGGAATCCGCCGGGTCACTGGAAATTTAGTGATCATTGGCAATTTCACTATGAATGATCAGGACAACCCAGAAATTGCTGGTGGGCAACTCTTGCAAGCCTTAAAATCCAGCAGCTGGTCTTGGCAGATTGTCCGCCAGTATCAATCGATGGCCAAAGGAACCGAGAAACCCGAATTAGAAATTGCTGGTAATGTAGTCGTATCTGATACTCCCATTCCCAAGCAGGAATATCTGTTACTCCACAAGTCCTTGCCCCTGGTAGATATTCTTAGAGAGATGAACATCTACAGTAACAACGACGTATCTCAGATGTTGTCTCAAGCCATTGGGGGTGCTCAGACAACCGCTCGGTTGGCGGCTAGGTCAGCTGGTGTACCCGGTAGCGAAATTCAGTTGATTAATGGCTCTGGTTTAGGTATGGAGAATCGAATTTCCCCCCGTGCTGCTTGTGCTATGCTCATGGCTATTGAGCGCTTTTTACAGCCTTACGAGCTTAATCTTAGGGATGTCTTCCCCCTAGCTGGACGGGATACTAAGGGAACCATGCTCGACCGTAACATTCCCCCAGGGGCTGTGATTAAAACCGGAACTCTCAGAGAAGTTAGTGCTCTAGCTGGTTTTCTCCCAACACGCGATCGCGGTTTAGTGTGGTTTGCCATTATTAACGGTGGCAACGATATCCTAGAATTTCGCACAAAACAGGATCAGCTACTGCAACGCCTGTCTGTGGAGTGGGGTACCCTTACCCAAAAGAGTAGCAATCAAACCCATAAACCATTGATCATTGGTGATCCCAAGCGTATTGAAAAAATCAGCAGTGCCTTGTTGATTGAAAATAAAAAATAGCAAATAGATATCGAGTTGGCTTGACCGTTGACGGTCAACGGTCAACTTTGGTCAACTGTCAACTTTGGTCAACTGTCAACTTTGGTCAACGGCTCCAAAGCCAGTCTCAGCAATAAATTAATTTAGGCTACAGTCAACCTTGGCCAAAAGGCCACGCTACGCGAACAACCTTGGCCAAAAGGCCACGCTACGCGAACAACCTTGGCCAAAAGGCCACGCTACGCGAACAACCTTCAACTAGCTCAAGGAATAATTTCTGTTACCACTCTTTCCCCAACACCACTAGTTACTAAAATATCTTGAGCTTCAAGGTTACCCACTGCTTTATCACCAGTCGTATTAAATTGGGGTGAAACTTGTTCATATATTACATTACCTGAGGCTTCCATCTGTTGGGTGGGGATATCCCAAGTTAGCTGATTAGCGTATAGTTTGGCTTGCTTACGGCTTCCCTCCCCTTGTACTCCTCCCGTTAACCTAACTACTTTCTTACCCAAATCTACCCGTCCCCTGTTAGCTGTTACCATCACTTTCTCCTGCTGGTGAACAATTCTAACCGGCTGATCGGACACAACAGTTTTATCATTCAAATTCCAAACTGCTGAATTAGTCGATATCACGACCGGTGGTTCGACCGAAGTCAACTGCACATTTTTCTTGAGAGTTGCTATATTTGCCTTAAGGTTTACCTCAGACTTATCTGCTTCCACTCGTTCTGTTACTATCTTATTTTTATAGCGTTCAATCAGTATGCTTTTGTTACCAATTACCTTCTCCTGTTCGATATGCCAGACCAAACGTTCCGTTTTCATTTGCAAGTTTGGGTCTTTTGATATGGCTGCTACTTGACCAATTAATTCCAAATTCTGGGTGCGACTTAAGTAACGCCCTTCCTTTGCGGATGCTTGTAGTTTAGGGTGATTACCTTTAACGTTATTGCGGATAACTAACAAATCTTCCTTAGGTTTCCACTCAGACTCATCACCTCGTAACACAGCACCATTACGGGGATCTGTAGCCGTGACCTGACCTTTGAGAAACACTATCTCACCATTCTCTAGGATTTCCCCACTCTGGGCTGAAACCTGTAAAATCAGTTTCCCATCTTGATACAAATCCCCATTGGGTTTCTCAATGTAAGCGATTTTTCTATCTGGAGAGTAAGTCGCTTTATCTCCAGTAACTTTCCATAGAGGACGACCTTGCTTATCTGACTGATCTAGAGTGACGTTTTTAAAGACTAGACTTCCTTCAATTTTTTCAGTAACGTTAGTGTCTTCCTGAACTTGATTTAATGATTTCGGATCACTATTACAACCAGATAATGAGTAAACCGTGAAAATCAAAATAAAAAAAATCAGACATCTCTTGGAGTATAAAAACATATGGCTTAAGAGCGTGTGGTTAGGATAAATGACTATAAAATAATCGATACAAAGCTTAATCATAAAGACTTGTATCGATTTAAAAAAGGAATTTTTATAAAAATTGCTTACTAGGAAACGCTATACTAGTTATTACTCCTTAGTTATTAGAAGTTTTTATAACCTCTATAGTTCCTGGGGGGCGACAAGCCCCCCAAATTCTTTGTCAGCTCTAGGTTTAAGGTCACTCTCATCCCAAACTATACCTAGACAATCATGAGCATATTTTCAATTACTGAGAACTCAATCCCTGATTCTTTCCTCCAACTGGTCGAAAAATCGGGTTGATAAGTAAGTTTGGTAACTGACTTGACGCGCATCCTGACCAGATAAGGATTATAGCCTACCTTTCACCCGCTCAGCGCTCGGCAGAATATTTTCAATTACTGAGAACTCAATCTCTGATTATTTCCTTCAAGTTGGATATAAGTTTTGTAACTGAATTGACCAAACCCAGATGAGTTAATGATTATAGGCGACCTGTTACCCCCTCAGCTATACTTGACTTAGTTGCTTAGCTTTCAGTTTTTAGATGGTTGACCCTACTCCATTAATAAAGTCTGTATGTCAACTATAGGAGGGGAAAGCATCGGACATAAACTATAGGGTTTCAGCCACTAATTATTGCCCGAATGCTACAAGACATGAGAAAGAAACGCCCACACACCTACATCGTAGTTTCGACCCCATCAGACAGACCCTAATCACCAATGAATAATGAATAATGAATAATGAATAATCACTAATCACTAATCACTAATCACTAATCACCAAACTATTTGTGCTGTTCATCCATGACATTGAACCCAGACAAAGGACGGTAAGTATAGTTTTGTTTGGGTGTTTTTTGGATACTTTCTTGGATGGTATCAAGGTCAATATAGCGGTCAGCTACATTAATGAGACTATCACTGGTCATGGAGCGTAGGCTGACTACCTCAACCCGAACTCCCCGATAACTTACAGAATCTACTGCATAGGCAAGATCGCCATCACCACTGACTAGAACTGCTGTGTCGTAGGAACCCACTAGTGCCATCATGTCAACAGCAATTTCTACATCCAGATTAGCTTTTTTTGAGCCATCTGGTAGCTGCACTAAATCTTTGGCAATTACTCGGTAGCCATTACGACGCATCCAGAGTAGAAAGCCCTGCTGCTTTTCATTCGTACGATCAACACCAGTGTAAAAGAAAGAGCGTAGTAGCCTAGACCCTGCTGTCAAACGACACAATAGCTTAGTGTAGTCAATTTCAATCCCTAGTTGCAGGGCAGCATAAAATAAGTTTGAACCATCGATAAAGATGGCAACACGACCACGGTTTTCTAGGACTTGTTCAGGTGTAAAAATTGGGTCATGATTATAATGGCTCAGCATTTTTATTATACCTCTTTGTTAAAAAAAAAAATTTAAAAAACTTTTTACTTAATCAGCATTAAGGTAAGATGCCGATTAAGTTTTTGGTTAATAAGACGGAACCAAATTAGGTGAGTTCCAGTCGTGCAAATACCGGTTTGGGTTTTCCTAGCTTCTGGTTTTGAGGTAAAACCCCCCAAGATGCATGGGATACATAGGGCGCAGCCAAAAAGATGTGTTCTTTTTGGCTAAAGTCGATGGCAAAACCTAGTTGTTTGTAAATCTCCGTACTAATACTGGGAATAATCGGTGATAAGAGATAGGCAGCTAAGCGCACTGACTCTAAAACTGTATATAACACTTGTTCAACCTCTTGCTGTTTTCCTTGTTTATACAAGCTCCAGGGAGCTTGCTGATCTAGAAATTTGTTACTGGCTCGAATCAGAGTAAATATTTTTTGGCAAGCTTGGCTAAACGCTAGGGATTCATAAGCCCTAGCGACTTTTGAACCGAGATCTAAGCCAATTTCGAGCAGAGGATTGACCTGTGAAATATCTGAGCCAGTTAAAGCTGGAACAATACCTTGACAATACTTTTTAGCCATTCCCAAGGTGCGATTGAGCAAATTACCTAGGTCATTGGCTAAATCGGCATTGACGATATCGATAAAACGGGTTTCACTAAAATCCCCGTCTCGCCCAAATTCAATCTCTTTTAGAAAATAATAGCGAATTGCATCAGCACCGTATTTATCTACCAACTCCACTGGGTCTAGGGTATTGCCTAGACTTTTTCCCATTTTTTGACCATCTTTGGTCAGAAAGCCATGACCAAATACTTGACCTGTAACAGGTAGAGAGGCTGACATTAACATGGCAGGCCAGTATACAGCATGAAAGCGCAGGATGTCCTTACCGATAAGATGTAAATTGATCGGCCACCATTTTTGTAAGGCATTATCAAGAGTTGGTTCACTATCGGGATCCAATAGGGCAGTCACGTAGCCTAGTAAGGCATCAAACCAGACATAGATGGTGTGGCTGGGATCAACCGGTACTGGGAAGCCCCAATCGACATTCAATCGCGAAATCGAAAAATCCTGTAGTCCCTGACTGACAAAACTCAACACTTCATTACGGCGACTTTCCGGTTGGATAAAATCCGGTCGCTGTTGGTAAAGTTCTTCTAGCTGTTTTTGGTATTTAGAGAGCCGGAAAAAGTAGTTTTGCTCATCCCGCCACTCCGCTTCTTGATTGGGGTGAATCGAGCAGCGGTTTCCAGGTAGAAGTTCCCGTTGCTCTTTAAATTCCTCACAGGAGACACAGTACCACCCTTGTTGTTGACTCAGATAAATGTCACTTTTATCCCAAACCCGCATGAAAAATTCTTTGACAATGGCTTGGTGGCGGTTAGCAGTAGTGCGGCTGAAACGGTCATACTGGATATTGAGCTTTTGCCAGAGGACATCAAATCCAGCAGCTATCTTGTCGCAATGTACTTGAGGATCTACCCCTTGATTTTCAGCAGTCCGCTGAATTTTTTGTCCATGTTCATCTGTACCAGTAATTAACAGTACGTCTTTGCCCTGTAACCGTTGAAAACGAGCTACTGCATCAGATGCCATGGTGGTATAGGCACTGCCGATATGGGGTAAGTCGTTCACATAGTAAAGGGGTGTTGTAATGGCAAATGTATTTTTAGTAGTATTCGTATGAATCATATGAGTGTTAAAAACGCCCTCCAGCCAACTGATTTAACTTATTTAAGTGATTTATAACCTAGTGTATGGCTACTAGTATTAATTTTAGTTGTTACTATATGTAGTATTTATCTAATCAGATTTACTTAAGTTTTAACCTTTTCTAAAAAGTATCTGTCGCTACTTTTTAGTTGACGTTACTCAAAATTGTTTATTATCTTGTAACTCATTCCACCTATTTTAGTTGTGGGGTTTCGAGTCATTACTCCTTAGTCTGTTACTTATGAGTAAGGAGTAATGATAAGCAGCCGATAAGTTATCCCACTCCCTTGAAGGAATGGAATCAAGGCCACCTTCTGTCACTTGATTATAAGGAAAATTAATTATTAACATAAGTTAGTAGTCTAGTTTAGATTTAACAGGCTTTTTCTACTACTGGCTTAATGCCTAATGTGTCAAGCTACACACTTGTAGTCACTGGCAGTCTATCACCATTAGTTGTGTTGCACCTGATTATCTCTACTTTAAGGCATCTGTCAATAGATAGAATTTGAAAATAATGTTAAGAAATGTTAATTTAGATTAGAAATTGATGACTGAAACTGGTGTCTGACCATCTTCCTCTACAGGTTTATGATGCGCTGCTTGCTGCAATGGGAAGACAAATGTTCCAATATCGATGAGGATCGCATTCCTCATAAATCTGCCGTTGTAGTAGTGAGCAACCATCCTGGCTTTCTAGATGTCCCGTTGTTGATGGTAGCCTTAGGGCAACCAATCCCCATTGCTTGTGATCATTACATGGGACAAGTACCAGTGATGCGGGTGGGTTGTCCAGCAGATGGGTTGTTTCCCTCTAGAAAAACCAGAAAATACACTGTAGGCGTTTTTACAACAGGCAAGTTCAGTTTCTCGAACATAATCATTGGGTTGGGGTGTTTCTAGTCCGAGCCCAACCAATGGTGAATTTGACTCAGCCTTTGGCAATAGGCAAGTTTTATAAAGGCTTTGCCCACTTAGCTTTGTGGACATCAGTTAAACAGGCAGCGCCGCGCCTAAAGCGCGATCGCTTCCCAAGAATAAATCGTACACTCAGTGATACCGCTGGGATGGTTACGTTTGTTTGACCCATCTGAACCCCTATTTGAACAAATGGGTTGGCATCCGATGGTTATTCATCGCCGTGTGGTAGTATTAGTTGGACATTCCTCTTGGATTACACAGAAACAGCTGTAACACTATCAAGGGAAACAGATTGTCTGCCCCATTACTAAGACCTGCCGGGATTAAATTGCTAGGTTACTACAGGGTATCAAGGATAAAGTATCAAGTATCAAGTATGAAGGATAAAGGATAAAATCTGCTTGTTTGTGGCTCACTTATGGTTGAATAAAAACTTGATCCATAACCATAATTTATGTAAGCATTCAGCCGTCAGCCGTGAGCTAAAAGCTCACGCTACTTGAGGTGCCGTCAGCTTATTTTATTCAAAAGCACCTCAAGTAGCACCATCTGTAGCGCATAAGCTGATAGCTGATAGCTGATAGCTGATAGCTGATAGCTGATAGCTGATAGCTGATAGCTTACTAATTTAAACTACCAATTTCCTAGTTCCTATTTCCTAGTTGCCATTTCCTACTTCCCATTTACTACTGGGAGCATGTCACTTATGCAGAGAATTTGTACTAAAGCTATAGCCCCCTCATGTGTTTTAGCTTACTCTGATAGTAAATAGTTCATATGTTCTGCAACTTTGACCTGCTTCCCTTCTTACTTCTACTTCATATTCAAAGTCAACAATGCCAAAAGTTAAGAGTTGTCAGTGTTTCTTGACTCCGGGACAGTCTAATCGGTGATTATTTACTATTTGTTTATTTACCAGGGATGGTTCGAAAGGGTGAGCTGTTGGCAGTACAGACTCAACATTGAGAAACTGCTTTTGATGTCCGTTGTTTGGCGATCCCAACGGATGATTTAAGCAACTCTCAGAAGTTGGCAGGGGTAGTGGTTAACCTGATTGAAGCGGAACTCAACGAGGGAGCTTCACAGGACGTTTATCTGTGTGGCGAGTCGAAAGGAAGTCTGTCTGGCTTTGAAGGTAGCTCTGAAAACCACCCATAGGATTGACCGGATTATTTTGAGTAACCGAGCTACTTCTTTTAACCAACGACCTTTATTAATGCAAAGCGCGAGTGAGGAGGGGCTGCATCAAGACAAGGCTCCCCTCTCCTTACGGTCTGAGGGGGTGACTCCCCTCGTGACGAGAGTGATTTTCCTGAAATTGACTCTAGTTTCTGATTAGAAGCTCTAATCTTAACAAATCTTTATAATTGAGCCATTGTACCTTATACTACCAAAAGACAGTAGAAAGGAGAAAAAACAAGTATGTCGGAGGCCATCAAGCCGCTGACAGTGCCCAAGGAGTTCCTGGGTGCCCCGGATAAGTTTAACTTAACGTTACTCATGTTTGTGGCGGCGATCATCTTGGTGGTCTGTTCCACCAGTGGTTACTGGCTTTGGGATTTGCCTAACGCTTGCTGCTTTAGCATTAATGTCCTTGCCTTACACATGGTAGGAACAGTCATTCACGATGCCTCTCACCATGTTGCCCACAAAAACCGTTACGTCAATGCCCTGATGGGTCATGGTAGCGCCCTGATGTTAGGTTTTACCTTCCCAGTGTTCACGCGGGTTCATATGCAGCATCATGCCAATGTTAACGATCCCGAAAATGATCCCGATCATTTTGTTTCCACTGGTGGTCCGCTGTGGTTAATTGCAGTTCGCTTTTTTTATCACGAAATATTTTTTTTCAAGCGCCGTTTGTGGCGTAAGTATGAGCTATGGGAGTGGTTTTTTAGCCGTCTATTCATCGCCATCATCATATATCTTGCTTGTCAATATGGCTTTTTAGACTACATCATGAACTATTGGTTTGTGCCAGCATTAGTTGTAGGTATAGCGCTAGGATTGTTCTTTGATTATTTGCCCCATCGTCCATTCAAAGAACGTGATCGCTGGAAAAATGCTAGAGTTTACCCCAGTCCCATCATAAACCTGCTAATTATGGGACAAAATTATCATCTAATTCATCACCTGTGGCCGACCATACCCTGGTACAAGTATCAGCCCGCCTACCGTGCTGTTAAACCCCTTTTAGATGAAAAAGGTTGTGATCAATCTCTAGGACTTCTGGCTCGAAAGAGTTTTTGGAACTTTGTATACGACATCTTTTTAGGAATTCGTTTCCACCGCAAATCATCTAATAGACAAACCGAATCAAGCTGAAAATTTTTTTGTTGATGGTTGACCATTGATGGTTGACCATTGATGGTTGACCATTGATACATTTCACTCAATAAAATTGTCTTCATTTTAATGGTTAATTGTTAATTTTTAATGGTTAATTGTTAACTAAACATTGACCATTGACCATTAACAATTTTATTTTGACTAATGACTAATAACAACTTGAACTTACCGCTGGCTAATTGGTAGGGTTAAGCCCCATTGTTAGTATAAATAACCTGACAACTAACGGCTGACTTGAGCTAAGGTCCAATCAGGCCTTAAATTTTTGGCCTGACGTAAATAGGGATGATAAATTTCAAGTTGAGAAACAGGAGTGTTGATGTGGATTAAACACCGGATACAACGCTCTAGGCTGCCCTCGACATGCATCTGTTGGACATCAAGTAAAGGAACATGATCCCAATGGGGACGTTCTCTTGCGATCGCAGCTGGAAATTTAGCATCCAAATCACGGGTCGTGGTGAAAATGGCACTAATAATTTCTTGATGGTCGATTTGATTATGAGCTTCGAGTTCATCTAGCAGTTCCATCACTGCTTCTCGAATCGCTGCTACTGTATTTTCTGAGGCAGTTGTTGCCCCTCGAATTGCTCTAACTCTCCAGTGCAAGGTAATATCCTCCAAATTTCCCTGGGAGATTTGAGATTTTAGACTCTTGTTAAATCTCAAATCTCCATGTTATCTTATGGTCGGTACAACCATAGGGGCTGACCGCTAGTTGATAGTTCAAACTCTAACCAATCTATACCAACAGATATCTGAGATCTATTGCGAATAAGGTTACCCGGTAGCAAGCGACTCAACAATGGTTTGGGTTCTTCGATGGTGAAAGACTTGGTTTTCTCTGGGTCAAGACCCACCAATTCCGCTGCCCAGCAACGGGCATCTTCTTCAGTTCCCAGGCGATCAACCACCCCCAAGTTATGTGCTTGCTCACCAGTAAAAATCCTACCATCAGCAAAACTTTTTACCACATCTACATCTAGCTTGCGACTCTGGGCAACAGTTTGTACAAACTGTTGATAACTGGTATCGATCAACTCTTGAAGAATAGTTTTTTCCGGCTCAGTCAGTTCCCGGTCAAACGCCAAGATATCTTTGTACGGACCTGACTTAATGACCTTAAAGGAAACACCGATTTTATCCAACAAGCGCTCTATATTGTTTCCCCGCAGAATCACACCAATACTTCCAGTGATTGTACCAGGGTTCGCTACTATATGTTCCGCTCCCATGCCAATGTAAACACCCCCGGATGCGGAGATATTGCCAAAGCTAGCTACAATCTTCACCTTTTCTCGCAACTTCACCAAGGCGCTATAGATTTCCTGAGAATCCCCGACTGTACCACCAGGACTGTCAATCCGTAATAGTAAGACGGGAAATTTCTTCTCTTCAACAGTTTTTAGGGCTTCGAGGACCCGTTTACGGGTACCACCAGCGATCGCCCCCGTGATTTCAATTCGAGCAATTTGTTTGAGAGATTTGCGTTTAAACGGCCAAGGCATAGGTGATTGTGAGTATCTAGTCTAGATTTAACTGATTACTGGAGCTTGTATATATAGTTTGCATCATTTTCTCAAACGGTTAGCTACTCAGAGGCTATAAATAAGTAAATAAGTAAATAAGTGTTTAACCAAATATAAAAAGCTCGTTTAATCTGTCGCCCATTGAAATTGTATGTTATTCAGTAAGCTCGAAAAACTCCAAAACTCACGCCTGTGCTCCTGAGCCCCCTGCTCCTGAGCCAAGTCAATATCTAAAGTCAATATCTAAATCAAATTTCTGAGGTGTAACTATTAACCAAAAAGTTTCTCAATGCTTTTCAAACTTGTCTAAACTTGCTCAAGTAGATTGATCGCAGTTTAGACACTATGAAGAAATATGTCACGCCAAAAGAGGCAGCCGAACACTACGGCGTCTCAACCTCAACTCTTAGAAGA
Organism: Moorena sp. SIO1F2; assembly: GCF_010672755.1. Taxonomy (NCBI): domain Bacteria; kingdom Bacillati; phylum Cyanobacteriota; class Cyanophyceae; order Coleofasciculales; family Coleofasciculaceae; genus Moorena; species Moorena sp. SIO1F2. The sequence goes on along the minus strand of NZ_JAAHFV010000182.1, from coordinate 1,712 downwards.
TGGGATAGAGAGGGAAGACTTGACAGTATCAGAACCCAAGGCAATCAAAGGCGCTTCTGCGTTGAAGGAGAAGCAACGCATTACAAGCCTACTGTGTGCTATGCAAGAGTCTCTACCTATTCCCAGCTCGATGACCTCGATCGCCAAGCTCAATTTTTACGGGCAAAATACCCAAACGCAGAAATTGTTACAGAAGTTGGATCACGACTCAATTTTAAACGGCGCAAGTTCCTCAAAATATTGGAACGAATATACTGCGCTGATATCTGTGCACTTGTCGTCGCCTATCCAGACAGAGCAGTTAGATTCGGCTTTCCATTGCTTGAGTGGCTATGTCAAAAAGGTGGGGTCAAACTCGTGGTTCTCAATGAACGCAAGTTATCCCCAGAACAGGAACTGGTCGAGGATATTGTGTCCATCCTCCACTGTTTCTCTGCTAGGCTTTACGGACTTAGAAAATACCAAAAACAAGTCAGCCAAGCGGTACAAGAAAAAACCTCGGAACCAGACGGTGAAGTTGACACCCAACAGTGTCAAGAAACTCAGGGTGTTTCCATCTAAAGAGCTTCATAAAGTATGGAAAACGTGGCTTAATGCTTATCGCTGGATCTATAACTGGTCAATAGCTACCCTCAAAAATGGCTATCAAGGTAGTGCCTACGATTTACAAAAATTAGCAAGGGCATCGGATAGACCACAGTGGGTAATAAAACTCCCAGGTCATCAACTACAAGAGGCAGTAGCTGATGCAATTGATGGGTTTAAGCAGGCAAAAGCTAACAAGGGTTTTGCTAAGTTTAAGTCTTGTCGAGAAACAAGGCAAGTGATCAAGTTCAAGGCTGGTAACTTCAAGAAAGGTTCCTGGTATCCAACAAAAGTCAAAGGCTTGTCTTTCCGTTCACCTCAAGGTTTTCCTGACGAGTGCATCTACGGTACCCAGTTGGTTTGGATCAAAGGCAAATGGTACGGGATTTTCCCTGAATACATTGAACCGACTCCCACTAGTGAAGATCGAGTTATAGCTTTAGATCCCGGTATCAGAACGTTTTTAACTGGATTTGACGGCAGTAATTATATAGAAATAGGTAAGAGCGATATTGGTAGAATCCAAAGACTTTGTCAGCAGTTAGATCGGTTGATGAGTCGTATTGACTTAAGCTCTGCAAAACGCCAGAGACGAGCCATGAGAAAAGCCGCCCATCGTTTACGCCAAAAGATTCAAAACCTAATTAAGGACTGTCACAATAAGTCAGCGTATTTCCTTGTTAGTAACTACAAGCTCATCTTTTTGCCGACGTTTGATACATCTGAGATGGTCGTCAAGTCAGCTAGGAAGTTGAACAAGAAGACAGCTCGCAATCTGCTTACCTGGAGTCATTACAAATTCCGCCAACATTTGATACAAATGGCAGATCGGCATGATGTAAGGGTGGTATTAGTTAATGAATCTTACACGAGCAAGACTTGTCCGGAGTGCGGTCATATTCACGAAAAATTAGGCGGTAATAGAAAATTCCAATGCCCAAAATGTGGTTTCTCATTACCACGGGATTGGAATGGCGCACGGAACATAATGATTCGTGCTTTGTCGGCAAGTGCGTTTCGTTGGTTATAAACCTTACCTATTAAGGGTTTGGGGGACTAACCGCTTGGTCGGGAAACTGAACCATGACAACTTGATAACCATGATGGTGAAAATCCATCCCTCGTGA
>NZ_JAAHFV010000181.1:0-12971 GCF_010672755.1 Moorena sp. SIO1F2 | reverse complement strand
GAATAGGGAATAGGGAATAGGGAATAGGGAATAGGGAATAGGGAAAAAAACTGTGTACCTCATTACTATGATAAATGCTATATCATTTAAGGCTAATAGTATCTTAGCAAGGTCAAGCTATCTGCCCATTCGCGCACACGGTTATGATCTACTGAGGAACCATTACGACGATAAGCTTCCAGGGCTAATATACTTTGCTGAACCATTTCCTCTTCAGTGAGAGGTTGAAAATTTAATCCTGAGTCTATCTCTCCGTAATCAAAGGATTCTTCTGTTATTTGGTTGGATTGATTGGTCAGTAATTTTTCAAAATCTTCTAAGTTACTAGATGGGATAATTAGCCATTGTAAGAGAATCGTTTTGACTTCTTCTCCAGGTAATGCCTCAATATGGTCTAAGAGTTGTTGTCTAATATTACTTCCTGTCATCAGCGTTTTAGTTTTATAAACTTAACCTTAATTATAGCAATTATCATAGGTATTAGCTAAGCATTCAGCCGTCAGCTAATGCGCTACGCGCACGCTACGCGAACAGCTTATGTGCTACGCACACGCGTGCGCGTTCAGTTAATTTGCTACGCGCAATCGGTGCTTTTGAATAAAATAAGCTGACCACTGACCACTGACCGCTGACCACTGACCGCTGATAGCTAAATACTTACAAAAAAATAGCCGTAGAAATACTATCCACGGCTATTTAAAATCCACAATAAGTCAGTTGAAATCGCGATGTCACTAACTTCCCAATTCTAACCCGATGTGATCAGATTGGATTGGCCAAAGGTGACTTGGCCAAGGGGGGGAAACCCCCCCAGAAAGTTAAGGTGTTATGGCAACAGCCAATACTTGGTTATGGTAGTCATCACTTCCCCGGGAACATCAGTTTTCTCCAGAGGAGTCCATTCTGCAATCTCCGCATAGCCTAGGGAATAAAGCATCTGCATGCTATAGATTACGGCTTCACGAGAACCTTTTAAGACGTGGTGAGCAGGTTGTTTTTTGAAATTTCGGGAAAATTTTTGTGACATGAATAAAAAATCCAACTCATCGGGTTTATATTGATTATTGTAATGATTATAATTATTTTTGTCAAGGGTTTTATAAAAGTTTTTTTTGGGAAATTAAGAATGGTGAATTAAGAATGGTGAATTGGGAATGGTGAATTGAGAATGGTGAATTAAGAATTGGGAATTGGGAATTAAGAATTAAGAATTGGGAATTGGGAATGGTGAATTAAGAATTGGGAATGGTGAATTAAGAATTGGGAATGGTGAATTAAGAATTGGGAATTTAGGTATAATTTAGAATTTTGGCTTCTGGCTTCTGGCTTCTGCCTTCACCATTATTAATTCTGCCTTCACCATTATTAATTCTTAATTATTAATTCTTAATTCACCATTATTAATTCTCAATTATTAATTCTCAATTCACCATTATTCATTCTTAATTCAACAATTACTTACCAAATCCCCGTCCCTGTATTGGTAGACTCTGAAGAGATACACTGGTTTAATTCCTCACGTAATGTATCATGATCTAAATCTTGTCCAATCAGGACTAATTGATTTTTTGGTTCACCTTTCCACTCATCATCTTCAATAGAGAAACGCTTACCACTGAGGTGGAATATGTGACGGTGAGGACTTTGATCAAACCAGAGAATTCCCTTAGCGCGGAACACATTAGAGGGTAACTTATTGTCTAGGAAATCCTGAAACTTCCGAAGCCCTAGGGGCTTGTCACTCTCGAAAGAAAGAGACGTGAATCCGTCAATTTCTAGGTGATCGGAGTGATGGTGATGAGCGTGATCATGGTCATGGTCATGGTAATGATCATGGTGGTGATGATGGTCATGATCATGATCATCATCACAACAATCATGATCATGATGGTGGTGATGGTCATGATCATGGTGGTGATGATCATGATCTGATCTTTTGCTGTCGAAATACTTATCGGACTCAAAGAGACCAACACTGAGAATTAAAGGAATTGGCACTTGGGCTTTAGTAGTTTTCAAAATCCTAGCATCAGTTTTCATATCTCTGAGCCTGCTTTCCAATTGGTCTACATTGGCTTGATCTACCAAGTCAGTCTTGTTGAGGATAATAATATCCCCATAAACAATCTGATTAGTTGCAACGTCACTATTAAATAGATCGATACTAAAGTTTTCTGAATCTACCATAGTGACAATAGAATCAAGACGAGTCATATCTCGCAATTCTGTGCCCAAAAAGCTTAGCGCCACTGGTAAGGGGTCAGCTAATCCGGTGGTTTCCACCACTAAATAATCCAGCTTTTCTGGATGCTCCAATACGTTGTAAACTGCTTCAATTAAATCATCATTAATGGTGCAGCAGATACAGCCATTATTCAGGGCGATCATATTATCATCAGTATTGATAATCAGCTCATTATCAATACCAATTTCACCAAACTCATTAACAAGGACTGCTGTTTTGACGCCTTCTTGATTACTTAAGATATGGTTAAGGAGGGTGGTTTTCCCGCTACCCAGGAAACCGGTAATAATGGTAACGGGTAAGCCTTGTTTCGGAGCTTCCATCCCTTGACCAGATGGGGAATCAGTCGGTAAAGTTTGCATAAGGCAACTTGTGAAAACAGTTCAGAATCAAGATCTACCAAGATATCGTATTTTATCTGAAACAGCAATTCATCTCCCGCTAACCCTACGGGTATAACGGGAGACGGGGCGTGTAAAGTGCGGACGCAGGTGACCCACACAGCCCCTCATGAATTGCTAGGTGCGCTTGACCCGTAATTAAATTCGCCACGGGTCGCACCTCCACTTGACAATTTACACAGAATAGATTAAAATGTGAATGTATATTAAAGAGTAAATAATGGTCGAAAAAGCTTACCGTTACCGTTTCTATCCAACCCCTGAACAGTAAACTCTGCTGAGGAGAACTCTAGGATGTGTAAGACTTGTTTACAACAAAGCTTTAGATGCTAGGACTTCAGGTTGGTACAAACGCTCCCGACGGATAAGCTACAAGGAAACTTCCTTAATGTTGACAGAATGGAAAAAAAAGGATGACTTGTTCTTTTTGAATGACGTTAGTTCTGTTCCTCTTAAAGGTTGCCAGGGTGCATGCACAAATCAAAGACGCTAGACGAGATTTTCCCCACAAGCTAACTACTCAACTGGTCAGAGAAAACCAATTGATTGCGTTTGAAGATTTTGCTGTGAAAAATCTGGTCAAAAATCACAAACTAGCTCAAGTTATCAGTGAGGCCAACTGGGCGGAAATAATTCGTCAGATTAAGTACAAGTCTCAATGGTATAATCGAGAAGCCATTGCCATTGATAAGTGGTTTCCTAGTAGCAAACTGTGTTCTGTGTGCCTAAATCGTTTTGAGTGTTTACCTTTGAATATTCGGGAATGGGATTGCCCATCCTGCAATGCTCACCACGTTCGCGTAGCGTAGCCCTTCGGGCTAATCGTGATATAAATGCATCAATTAACATTTTGGCGGCAGGACTTGCCGTGTCAGTCTGCTACGCGACCGTAAGACCCGTTCGCGTAGCGTCGCCTACGGCGAAAGAGAGTAAATCTCGGAAGGCTGGTGCGAAAAACTCCCCCAAGGGGAGAAGGAAACAGAAACCTAAGTCGTGAGTCTTAGGAATCCCTGGTTATAATCTTTGATATAACCAGGGAGGATGTCAATAGTATATCTATAGCCCACTGTTGGTGATTTTATCTTTTCTTTGTCATGACCCTACACCTTTACAATACCTTAACCCGCCGCAAGGAATCCTTTGAGCCATTGGAAACTGGTAAAGTCCGGATGTACTGCTGCGGCATTACGGCGTATGACTTTTGCCACTTGGGTCATGCTAGAACTTGTATTGTCTGGGATACTGCTCGTCGCTACTTACAATGGCGGGGCTATGATGTGAATTATGTCCAAAATTTTACAGATATTGATGATAAAATCCTGAACCGAGCGCGAAGGGAAGGCACCTCTATGGAGGCAGTATCTGAACGCTTCATTGATGCCTATTTTGAAGATATGGCAAGGCTGAATGTCCAAGAGGCTAATGCTTACCCCCGCGCGACTCATACCTTAGATGGAATCAAGCGACTGGTGTGTGAGTTGGAACAAAAGGGCTATGCTTACGAAGCGGATGGGGATGTGTACTATTCAGTGCGTCGGTTTGATGACTACGGCAAACTCTCTGGGCGCAAGTTAGAGGATTTGCAAGCAGGAGCCAGTGGACGGGTAGATGTAGCAGACTCCACTGAGCCTAAGAAGAAAGACCCCTTTGATTTTGCGCTTTGGAAAAGCGCTAAGCCAGAGGAACCCTCCTGGGAATCCCCTTGGGGAGCAGGTCGTCCAGGTTGGCATATTGAATGCTCGGCGATGGTGCGAGATATGCTAGGGGAAACCATTGATATTCATACTGGTGGCTCTGACTTAGTTTTCCCCCACCACGAAAATGAAATTGCTCAATCGGAAGCTGTAACTGGTAAAAGCCTAGCCCGTTATTGGTTACACAATGGTATGGTTAAGGTGGATGGAGAGAAAATGTCTAAGTCTCTAGGCAACTTTACTACTATCCGAGACTTACTCGACCGTCCCGTTGACCCGATGGCAGTGCGCTTATTTGTGTTAATGGCGCAATACCGTAAGCCAGTAGATTTTACTGATGATGCGATCGCATCTGCTACCAATGGCTGGCAAACTCTCAAAGAGGGCTTGCTTTTTGGACATAACTATGGTAAAGAATTAGGGTGGGATAACCAGTCCCCCACACCCACACCCTCAAACCCCCTACAGGGAGAAAAAACTATAGCGCAACAGTTCCAAGAAGCCGTAGATGACGACTTAAACTTTGCTGGAGGCTTAGCGGTATTGTTTGAAGTGGCCAAAGGGTTACGCCGGGAAGGCAATATCCTCGTACATCAGGGTAAAACAGAGACTCCTGCTTCAGAACTAGAGCAGCAATGGCGTAGTCTCGTGGAATTAGCCGAGGTATTAGGGTTAGAAGCACAACCAGAAGCAGAAACTGAAGTTTCTACTGATGGATTGAGTGATGGGGAAATAGAGGCACTGATTCAGCAGCGAGCTGAAGCACGGAAAACCAAGAACTTTGAATTAAGCGATCGCATTCGCGATGACTTGCAAGCTCAAGGGATTACGTTGATTGACCAGGGTGGTGGCGTTACCACATGGCATCGCAATTAAGGCTGAATTGTGAAGACGGCAGCTGAATTGTGAAAGTAACAACTTGTTCGCCCTTGGTGCTTGGTGTAGGGAAGGTTGAAGGTTGAAGGTTGAAAGTTGAAGGTTGAAAGTTGAAGGTTGAAAGTTGAAGGTTGAAAGTCAACCAGACTTAGCACTCAAACTCAGCACTCACAATTGATGGAGATGTTAACAAAGCTAAGCTGGCAAACTACTATAGGAATCCTAAATCAATGGTGACAATTTTTGATGCCATATTCCCTACTCCCTACTCCCTACTCCCTACTCCCTTCAAATTCAAATTCAAATTCCAGACCAAATTGTGCCATTCTCGATTGATATAGAGCATCAAAAATACTAGTCTCTTCTGAAGAAAAGTGGTTTTTCCAATCTCCTACAATTCCTTTGCGCATATGTTTGGGGATACCTTCTCGCTGAGGCACCCAATCCAGATTAGCTTTGGGATTGATTGCCATTGCCGAAAAGTCACTGGCGGCAACCACAGTATCGAGTAAATTGGACGTTAAGGGAATATCTATAAAGCCAGCAACATCGGTAACGACTTGAGCTAAATTCTTTTTCATGTCTTCGTACTTGACAAACATGACATTATCTGAATGTTGGCTCGCTTTCCACCAGTCGAATACATGATCAAATATTGAGCCATAGGCAACCTTACCTTCACGATATAGCTGAATAAATTCGCTCCAACTCCCCTCGTATCCCATTTTGCTCAATGCATGATAATAATAGGATACAGCATTATCCTTAGGATTGCGAGCAACATAAATATACTTTGCTTTAGTTTCCCCAAACATTGGCATCAAAGACAACGGTAAATGAGTGTGAAAGTAACGGCGATCGCTAGGAGTTTTAATCAGATTCTCTAAACCTCCATAACGAGTTGCTGCACCTTCTAACCAAGGCACTGCTTCACTCAATACTTTGTCCCCTTGCTCTCCATTGTTAGCAAGCAAGTGAACAATCTGCTCCATCCACGTTGTCCCAGATTTAGGATAGGCTACAACAAACGTATCCCGATCCCCCACTCTAAAGTCTTTAAGGGCATCCATTTCCTTCTGGGTAATGAAAGCTGGAAAGACAATTAGACCTTCTGGATTCTTACCGTCTTTAACCAGTGCTTGCTTATAGTCTGCCATGGATTATACAAAAACAACAACAGGACTGACGCAAAGCCCCCTAAATCACCCAATTCTGGGGTACTTTAACATCATTACCCCCAATTTTTGGGGGTTAGGGGGGCAAAACTAACTCAACTTCGTAAGTCCTAAACTATAGTCAATAGTCGGCCTTTTCAGCAGCAAAAATCAAGGTTTAAAGCAAGTTTGATAAAACAGAGATAGCAAAAACTACGGCGTTGCTGAATTTTTGAATGAATCGGAGTAGAGTGGGCATCCTGCCCGCCCGACCAGATCTCGAACGGGCAAGATGCCCATTCTACAAAACCCTTAAAATCATTCCATTATTCAGCAACGCCAAAACTACCATAGCTCACATCAATGAAACTTAGACAATCGTTTATCTTGGGAATTTCCTTGGGATTGGTTGCCCTTTTGGGAATTACTTGGCTGATTATGAATCGAGACAATCCTCTCGACCAGTTACGGGAAACAAAAAATTGTCAAAACTGTAATTTAGCAGGGCTAGAACTTTCCAGAGAGGATTTAAAAGGAGCGAATCTGGAAAAGGCTAATTTAGAAGGGGCTAACTTAGCGGGAGCTAATCTAGAAAAAGCGAATTTGGTAGGGGTCAACTTAGAAGGGGCTAACCTAGAAAATGCTAACCTGAAAAAAGCTAATCTCAGTGGGGCTAATCTCCGTAGAGCTAACCTGAAAAAAGCTGACCTTTTTTGGAGCAACCTAACAGAAGCTAACTTAGAACAAGCTAATCTGCAAGAAGCAAACTTATCACATCTTTCCGCCAAAACAATTAAGCTCGAAAGAGCTAACCTCAGGGAAGCTAATTTATCAAAAGCCAATCTAGTCGGGATTAATCTTAGTGGAGTTAACCTAGAGAAAGCGAATCTCCAAGAAGCAAATCTGGCTTATCTGAATACAAGTGCTTCATTGCCAATCGATCACTATTTAATAAGTGCCAATATCAGGGGGGCTAACTTGATGGGAGCGAATCTTGAACAGGCTGACTTGAGGGGAATTGACCTCTCCGATGCCAACCTCTCCGACGCTAGCCTCAAGGGAGCACAACTAGACTATACCTTGGAGCTTACTGATTGGGGTTCTCCCAACAAAGTTTACCGTGCCAACCTCAAGGGGGCGAACTTAAGCAATACCATCATGCCCGATGGTAGTATCCATCAATAGGGATACTCTTATATCAATTCAGGTTGAATACCTATAATTACAGGGAGGGTGGGGAGATGGGGAGATGGGGAGATGGGGAGATGGGGAGGTTGAATTTTAGCGATCGCTTTTGCTGATCAACTTACGATTTATTTTATCGAAACTTAACATAATCTGGCTCTAAGCTTTACATTTCTTGACGAAATAATATTCACAATTCATTTAATATTTCTTTAAACAACGGGAAAAGCGGTCTGGGGCAGTGGCAAATTGCACAGATGTGATTAGCCTATGCTGGTGCCTATCGCCCAATGCCATGCCCTAAAGACACCAGTAAATCCCCATAATTGTTTAGTTTTATTAAGAAAACCCCGAAAAGACGGTTTTTGTTCACCTTTGGTGTAGCCTATCCCTAAGCTCCGGCAAATATTCTGTATACCCTAGCACATTTTGAAATACCGATACGCCATGTTAAGGCAATTGTAAGCATATGGGCTACGCGCACGCTGCGCTAACAGCCGTCAGCCGTCAGCCGTCAGCTTAAAACAAACTATCTAGCTGACGACTTCAACGGACTCAAAGCCAAAGACTATGAATTCCTCGCTCAGGCGAGGGAACTAACGTGTAAGTTGATAGCTGATAGCTGATAGCTGATAGCTGATAGCTGATAGCTGACGGGCAATTATCGGTGGTTGCTTTATATCCAGAAGCTAGTCAAGGGCAAATATTACATTTAGTGCATTACTAATAAAACTATGAACCAGAACAAGCGTCAGGCATACTGGCGTGCCAACATTGCATTAATTCGGAATCTCCTAATTGTTTGGGCATTCGTATCCGTTTTATGCAGCATTCTGCTAGTAACATTACTAAACAATGTCAGTGTAGGGAATATTCCCCTAGGCTTCTGGATGGCACAACAAGGTAGTATTTTTACCTTTGTCGTCCTAATTTTTATCTACGCTATACAGATGGATAAAATTGACCGTAAATACAAAAAGTAATGTTTACTATTGGCAACTAAATTGGTAAATAAATGGCTTTGCTTAACTAAGAGGTTGTCTGAGAAGTCTCATTTGCTACATCCAAGCCCCCGTGGGTCCCCCAATTCTGGGGGACTTTTACAAGCAAATTGACTCTTCCCCCAAAGTTGGGGGGTTAGGGGGGCAAAATTCAGTATAAAAAACTTTTCAGATATCCTCTAAGGTATAAGATCAATTATAGTTGTTTATAGTTAGCAATTAGCACTGACAATTCAGGAATTGTCATAGGGTAATTCTATAGTATTTTAAAATAAAAAAATACCGTTTTTTAATTACTAACAATCCCTATATGGGGTTTCTCATAGTAATGATGTACATAGGATTTTTTCCCGATTCCCGTTTTCCCATTCCCTATTCCCTATTCCCTGCGCGCAGCGCTATAGCAATTATTTAGACAAAGAAATATCTATGACAGTTGAAGCTTGGACCAGTGTATTGGTCATTATTTCGTTTATTCTCTACCTTTACATTGGTTGGCGCTCTCGGGTGCGCGATAGTAAAGGGTTTTTCGTAGCAGATCAAGGTGTTCCCGCTGTTGCTAATGGTGCTGCTACAGCGGCGGATTGGATGTCTGCTGCTTCCTTTATCTCTATGGCAGGGCTAATCTCTTTCTTAGGATATGATGGCTCAATTTACCTAATGGGTTGGACAGGGGGATATGTGCTACTAGCGCTATTGTTAGCCCCTTACCTGCGGAAGTTTGGAAAATACACAGTACCGGACTTTGTGGGAGACCGCTATTACTCGAATATTGCTCGGTTGGTAGCAGTAGTTGCTGCTATTTTTGTCTCCTTAACTTATGTCGCAGGACAGATGCGAGGGGTAGGTATTGTATTTAGCCGCTTTCTGCAAGTGGATATCGTTCAGGGTGTAGTGATTGGCATGGTAATTGTGGCATTTTTTGCCGTCCTGGGGGGGATGAAAGGAATTACCTGGACTCAAGTAACCCAGTATGGCGTGTTGATTGTGGCTTACCTGATTCCAGCGATTGCGATCGCAACTCTACTGACCGACAACCCCATTCCCCAGCTAGGATTCACCTTCAGTGACATTATCCCGAAACTCAATCAAATTCAGGTAGATCTAGGTTTCCAGGAATACACTAAACCCTTTGCCAACAAGTCCATGGTGGATGTCTTATTTATCACCATTGCCTTGATGGTCGGTACCGCTGGACTTCCCCATGTGATCGTACGCTTTTACACCGTACGCAATGCTAGAGCTGCTCGTTATTCCGCTGGCTGGGCGCTATTATTCATTGCCATACTCTACACCACAGCTCCCGCCGTTGCTGCCTTTGCCCGCTATAACCTGATTGATAGCCTCCATAACCATACCATTGAGGAAGTGCGTCAGCTCGACTGGGCAACGAAATGGGAAAATACTGGTTTATTGGCCTTTGAAGATAAAAACAACAATGGCAAGATTGAGCTGAAACCGGACAAAGAGACCAATGAAATTAAGATTGACCGAGATATCATTGTACTCTCCACACCAGAGGTAGCCAAACTTGCTCCCTGGGTGATTGCCCTAGTAGCAGCAGGAGGACTAGCCGCTGCTCTATCCACTGCATCAGGATTACTGCTAGTGATTTCTAGCTCAATCGCCCACGATGTCTACTACCGCATCGTTAATCCTAGGGCGTCAGAGTCTCAACGATTGATGGTAGGTCGAATTATGGTAATTGCTGCCATTGCCATTGCCGGTTACTTTGGTATCAATCCCCCTGGATTTGTAGCCCAAGTAGTAGCCTTTGCCTTTGGTTTAGCCGCTGCCAGCTTTTTCCCAGTGATTCTGTTAGGGGTATTTGATAAGCGAACCAACCGAGAAGGGGCAATTGCTGGCATGGTGGTAGGGTTAATTTTTACCACCGTTTACATCATTGGGGTGAAATTCTATAGTATGACACCCTGGTTTTTCGGTATTTCCCCTGAGGGGATTGGTACCGTAGGGATGGTGCTTAATTTCATCGTGACTGTAGTGGTTTCTCGCCTGACACCCCCACCTCCAGCAGAAATTCAGGAGATGGTGGAAATGTTGCGAACACCCGGTGATGCTCCTCCAGCCCTTGATGATGTGGGTGAAGAGGAGTTGGATTGATCAAGGTTGTTCGCGTAGCGTGGCCTTTGGCCAAGGTTATGGGGTTGTTCGCCTTTGGCGTTCGGTATAGGGTAGGGTGTCTTTCAGAATGTAGAATGTAGAATTAAGAATGTAGAATTGCCAATTCTAGGGTTGCTAAATCTTCGCGCTGAATAGGAGTAGAGTTGGCATCCTGCCCGCCCGAAGATATAGCGATGCAGCGCCGACCTGCGGGGGTTTCCCCCACTCGCGCTTTGCATGGCTGACATTGAAACTGGCAAGATGCCAGTTCCACGCCTGATGCCCATTCCATTATTCAGCAACGCCCAAATTCTACATTCTGCATTCTGAATTCTAAATTCAAAAGGGTAGGTTGAAGACCGTACCGTCAACCGTCAACTAATTCAGCTGTTTTCTCTGTAGACTATTTGCAGGCACTCAACATGCAAATGGAAGTCTATGCTACGCCTTAAAATCTCCTTAGCTAACTTACTGCTTATTGTTGCTACTGGCTTGACAATCGTCCTGCTATGGCAACTGAGAGCTTTGCTAGTAGTACTGATGATTGCAGTAGTGCTCGCATCTACTCTAGCACCAATAATTGATAGTGCTGAAAAGTTAAGGATTCCCCGCTGGCTAGCGGTTATTCTGGTTTATTTAGGCTTAATCGCTGGTTTGACAGGGATCGGCTTAGTGATTGGACCAACAGTAGCTCAGCAAATTCAGCGTTTATTTCGGAAACTGCCAGCCTATTTGGAGGTTTTAACCTCTTTGTTAGATGCTTTAGCGATTCGCTTAGGGATGACTGAACTGGCTCTGAGTAAAATGTTTGATGCTGGGACGGTTACATCATGGGTGATTAGTTCCTCTCAGAAGTTGCTAGTGCAGTCCTATGGATTGACACGGAGTCTTCTTGCTGGAGTGTTTACCGTAATTCTGGCAACACTGCTGTCTGGTTATATGTTAGCTGGGTCTGAACAATTGATTAAAGGGGGGGTAAGTTTGTTTCCTAAACCCTGGGATGAAAAATTGGCAGCCCAGGTCAAGCCAGTCAGCCAACGGATGGGGGGTTACATTCAGGGGCGAGTGGTGGTTTCAGGAATTTTAGGCATGGCGATTACTGTTGGTTTAAAATTTTTGGGACTGTCAGAGTTTGCCTTGGGTTTGGGTGTAATTGCTGGGGTGACCAATTTGATTCCCTTCTTTGGTCCGGTCTTGGGAGCAATTCCAGCATTGATTGTGGCAATTGCTCAAGGGGGATGGACTTTCTTGTGGGTATTGCTGCTATTTGTGATTATTCAGAATCTGGAAACCTACATTCTTGACCCCCTACTGGTGGGGTCTTCTGTGAGAGTTCACCCTTTATATCAGTTGTTGGCAGTGCTAGGTGGTGCAAAGGTTTTGGGGATTCTTGGTGCTTTGATTGTTCCGCCTTGGGTAGCTGGTGCAGCTCTGGTACTAGAAAATTTGTACTTGAAGCCGAAACTGGAGGCGGAACAAAATGCTGCTACTATCTCGGCAGCTTCTGACTCAGATGCCTCAAATGCTCTTTCTTTCAACGGATAGTATGGTCACTATACATTGAGAGATCAGCAATTAGCAATTAGCTTTCAGCAATTAGCTTTCAGCAATCAGCTTTCAGCAATTAGCTTTGAGCTATCAGCTTTGAGCTATCAGCTTTGAGCTATCAGCTTTGAGCTATCAGCTTTGAGCTATCAGCCATTGGCCTATGGCCACGCTACTTGAGGTGCTTTTGAATAAAATAAGCTGACGGCTGACGGCTGACGGCTGACGGCTGAATGCTTACCACACCGCAGATAGAGCATTGTAAAGGACGCAGCATTTCACAGCGGTCTACTCGTCCAAAACCTTTACGAGTCTTTCCTTTGTGTCCGGGCTGTCCTCCAGGTTTTCTTTTAGCTGAAGTGTTGGATTCAGCAGACGAGTGAAGGTTTCTTTTCGGACTTTTTGAGCAAGTCACTTGATGGCGGTTTGGATGAAGTCTGACTATCGAGGTCTCGGCTGATCACGAGTCGTTCGATTTCGAGGGTGAGCTTCTTGACGCTTAGCCTGCTGTTGCTCTAGCTGCTTCCAAAGTTCCAATATAATCTCTACCAGTTCTTCTTATGATAACTGGTCGTATTGAGCCATTTTATGGGAAAGTCCGAAGCTACACATTCTTTTAGTAATTTTGCGACCCCACCCCAAGCAAAGTCAATCCCCTACCTGAATCCTTACTTTGGTTCAACAAATCCATAAACATCCTCTCCACTCATAACTATGGTGTACTACTGCTGTAGGTCTTTCTCCTATAA
>NZ_JAAHFV010000180.1:0-12972 GCF_010672755.1 Moorena sp. SIO1F2 | reverse complement strand
TCATACTAAATTTAAGGGAATTTCACCAACTTATTTAAAAGGAGCTCAGGGTGCAATTATTGTTGCTGATGTAACTCGCATGGAAACCATTGAGCACATTGTTCATCATATCGATCTGTTTTTATCCATCAATCCCAAAGGGTTGATTATTACTGCCTTAAATAAATCCGACTTAGTTGATCAAGCAAAACTGGAGGAATTGACACAGATGTTACAGAAAAAAACTGCCCAGCAAGACCAAGTCATAGCAAGTTATTATACCTCAGCGAAAACCGGTTTATACGTCGATGACATATTTTACCAATTAGGTGGCGGAACGCTTCAACAGGATTCAGGAGCCTGGGAGTAGCAAACCCCACGGATAAATCCGGGGGCTTGTGAATCATTACCTGACCAGCCTAAGTCCCGTCAGGGACTACGTTATCAGCAAGAGTTAAAGTTCCTACCTTGAAATGCGACGCTAGTTTCAAGCTCTAGAACCGGATTGTTAAACATCTTTATCAGGTTAAGGAAGTGCAATCTGGGAAGTACCGACTGATAACATTGGCGCAGCGAACTTTACCCTAGCAATAGGAGAATACTCACATTATGCGAGTTTTTGTACTTGATAAAAACAAAAAACCTTTAGATCCATGCAAGCCTGCTAGAGCTAGAATCTTGCTCAAACAAGGAAGGGCTAAGGTCTTTAGGAGATACCCGTTCACAATCATCATGCGCGATTTGGAGGAATTGGAATGTGTGACACATAATCATCAGATCAAACTTGACCCTGGTTCTCAAACGACAGGTTTAGCAATTGTTCAAGAAAAGGTGGTTGTTTGGGGTGCCGAACTAACCCACAGAGGTCTTCAAATTCGAGATGGTTTAACCTCACGTAGACAGTTGAGACGTTCTCGTAGAAACCGCAAAACTCGTTATCGACAGCCACGGTTTCTTAACCGTAAACGTCCTGATGGCTGGTTAGCTCCCAGTCTAATGTCGAGAGTCTATAATATTATCACATGGGTAAAAAAACTTACTCGATTTTGTCCGATAACTGGCATTTCTCAGGAATTAGTTAGGTTCGATACTCAGAAGATGGAAAACCCTGAGATTTCTGGCACAGAGTATCAGCAGGGCACACTCTACGGATATGAAGTTAGAGAATATCTACTTTCCAAATGGAATCGTAAATGTGCTTACTGTGGTGTGACTGATACTCCACTAGAGGTCGAACACATCAAACCTAAATCAAAGGGCGGTTCTGACCGAGTAAGTAACCTAGCAATTGCTTGTAGGAAGTGCAATCAAACCAAAGGTAATCAGGAAATCGAACAGTTTTTATCTGGTAAACCTGATGTTATAAAGCGTATTCTTTCTCAAGCCAAACGACCTTTAGTCGATGGGGCAGCCGTCAACTCAACTAGATGGAAGTTGTATAACGAATTAAAAGCCTTGGGTTTGCCGATTGAAACAGGGTCAGGTGGATTAACTAAGTACAATCGATGTCGGCAGAACCTTCCAAAAACACACTGGTTAGATGCCGCCAATGTTGGAAAAGTCGATACTTTGTACATCGAAGTTTATCAGCCATTGTTGATTTCAGCTAAAGGACATGGTACTCGTCAGATGTGCAGAACGAACAAGTTTGGCTTTCCCACTCGTTATGTACCAAGGTTGAAGTTTGTCAAAGGGTTTCAGACTGGAGATATTGCCAAAGCCGTTGTAACCAAAGGTAAGAAAGTGGGAACATACACAGGTAGAATAGCTACTCGAAAAACCGGTTCATTCAATATCTCCACTAAACACGGACTGGTACAAGGAATCAGTCACCAATATTGCAGCATTGTACATAGGAAAGACGGATATGCTTATAGCTTCTAGTTCAAAAGAAGTACTGTCTAGCTGCTGTTTGTGTAAGGGGAGAAACTCCTACCCACGCATAAATGACAGGGGTAGGAGTTTCTCCCCTTACCAACCCCCATTTTTGATGATTAGTTATATATATAGTGATATATAGCGTTTATCATAGTAATGAGGTACACAAGATTTTTTCCCTGTTGCCTGTTGCCTGTTGCCTATTCCCTAAAATCCAAAATCTACCTCACCTATTTTAGAAATGCTATATATCTTTATATATATAGCACAGTAGCTGATTTACCTATGCTTAGTCAACTACTGAGTCAACAGGTCACAGAATCCCACGCACTGTGTCAAGTCTCCGGGAGCAAGCCCTGGGAAAAAATCTAACATCCAAAATCCAACATCCAACATTCAAAATCGAATGACGCCCCTCTATTGTAGTAAAGGACATGAGAATCCCAATGGCAATAAGTTTTGCCGGGTTTGTGGCGAGATGCTGCCGTCCCTAGCCAAAACCTTTGACACTGGGAAGATTCTGGGTGGTCGCTACCGCATCCTCCGGGAGTTGGGACACGGAGGCTTTGGACGCACCTATTTAGCTCAAGACCTTAACCGCTTTAATGAACTGTGTGTGCTAAAAGAATTTGCCCCCCAAGTTCAAGGTAACCACGCCTTACAAAAAGCAGAAGAATTATTTGAGCGGGAAGCGGGAGTTCTTTATCGATTGCAACACCCTCAAATCCCTCAATTTCGTGAGTTGTTTCAGGTACAACAACAGGACAAAGGCACCCTATTGTTGGTTCAGGACTATGTGGAGGGGCAAACCTACCGCGCTCTACTGGAGGCTCGCCGACCTCAGGGACTCCGGTTTAGTGAAGCAGAAGTGACTCAACTGCTGATCCAAATCCTGCCAGTGTTGGAATATATCCATTTTATGAGGGTGATTCATCGGGATATCTCTCCCGATAATCTGATTTTGCGCAGTACCGATGGTTTACCAGTGCTGATTGACTTTGGCGGTGTCAAGGAGGTAGCAGCGAATGTGGCATCGAAGTTCCTAGGGTCAAAGGTGGCTGGTCAAAATAAGCCGATCATAACTCGGTTGGGTAAAGTTGGCTATGCTCCCCCAGAGCAGATGCAAGGAGGAAGTGTTTTTCCCCACAGTGACCTCTATGCTCTAGGGGCAACTATATTAGTATTAGTGACTGGTCAGGAACCCCAGCAGATAATTGACCCCAATACCCTGACCTGGAACTGGCGGCGAGAGATCAGCCTTAGTTCTACCCTAGGTCGTATCCTCGATAAAATGCTTCAACCTAGACCAGGGGAACGGTACCAAAATGCCAAAGAAGTGCTGCGAGACCTCACCACTCACCTTCAATTTGCCAGTGACCCGCAATCAGCTCCATCACCCCCTCAGACTAAACCGACTTTAGCAGTTGCCCCTGGTTCCAAGCCAGTAGCGGTTAACCAGCCAGCAACCCCAGCTACCAGAACACCATTAAGCACTTTTACAAACAATACCGTTTTAGACTGGCTTGGCAAGGTGGTTTTGGTATCTGTCTTAGCTGCTGCTGTATTTGGTTTTACCTTCTGGGCAACCAATTGGTGGTTCAAATTCAGAGGATCTCAGCCGGAACCCTCTCCAAAGGAATCACCCATCGATCAACCGGACATAAAGCCACCCTCGTGGTTTCCCAGCAACGAGGCAAAGCGCAAGGAATTGCTAGATCAGCGTCGTGCCAATTTGGAGATTGACGAGAAGTTCTACGTTCAGTTAGTCAATGAGGCCTTTTGGAACAAGTACCCCAATCAAGAAAAACGACAGCTAGGCACTGGATCAAAGGATGCTCCGTTAAGAGAAGAGTGGGATAAGCTGGCATTTGAGCTATTGACCCGGATTGAGTTGCTCAATTTGAGTCGGACGGCACGGGGAAGGTTGGGAAGCTATGGGACAGCAGATCTGACTAGCTGGAAGCAGCAAGTGAATCAGTTGCGTCTTTCTAGCCGTGCAGCTTATGATATTGCAGATTCTAAATTCTTTCATAAGTTTCCCGATCAGCGCGGTGAGAAGTTTATCGATAAGTCTATTGGTCAGGTGTGGCAAGGGATTGTTGGGGATACCATCGAAGCGTTGAAATCGGGCAAAGCCCTACAGCGCATCGAGTTTGCCCCTGGCGCAGTGATTCAGCAAGTCAGTGGTACCCTTGAGCCAGGAGACGGGAAAGCGTTTACGGCTAAACTTTCTGGTGGTCAAGTCATGGAAGTGAGACTGGCTACCGATGTGAATGCCTTGTTTTCAGTTTATGGTCCGAGCCGTAAGACCACCCTATTAGAAGACTCAAACGAACGCTACTGGATCGGGGATCTGCCAGCATCTGGTTTCTATGAGTTTGTGGTAGTTTCTCAAGCCTCTGAACCGATTAATTATCGACTTAACTTGAGGGTTGAAGATTAGTGATTGGTAATTTATAGCAGTTCTCAATTGGGTGAGCTATAGCGGTTTTTAGTCTAATGAGGTACACAGGATTTTTACCATCTTAGCTCTTACCTCTTACGAGGGAGCTAAAGCCCTTCAGCCCCGCGTATTTATACCGGGGATGAAGGGCAGTAGCGGCTTTAGCCGCCGTGAAAAAAATATTCTGAGAATGTTCCGGAATTTTAGTCTAGATGTTGTAGAATAAAGTAAAGCGGGAGAGGTCGATAACCGATGATCATTCTGGAATTCAAAGCCAAAGGAAAAAAGAGTCAATACTCAGCCATAGATGAAGCCATTCGGACTGTAAAATTTATCCGAAATAGCTGCATCCGTTTATGGATGGACAATAAGGGGACAAACAAATTCGATCTCAGCAAGTACAGTAAAGTGTTGGCTCATCAATTCCCATTTGCTAATGAGTTAAACTCAACAGCTCGCCAGGCTGCCTCAGAAAGAGCATGGTTAGAAGTTACCGTAAGAATAGTGGAGCCTTATTTCATGAGTTTTAACCCTTTTCTGCATAGCCTATCGCCTATAAAGGCTCCACTATTCTAAGGTTTCATCTCCGGTCATCGATCACTCGTTTTTCGGAAAATTGCCAGAAAAAGGTACCTGGCAAAAAGGGGTTTCCCAGATTCCAAAAGCATTGCAGATCGGTCGAATACAAACAATCAGGATGGAAGTTGTCCCCTGATAAAAAGTCAATCGTGTTCACTGACAAGAAGGGAATAGGGAAGCTTAAGCTTAAGGGTACATGGGACTTGTGGCGTTTCGACAAGAAGCAAATTAAGCGAGTCCGGATAGTCAAGCGAGCCGATGGCTATTATGTCCAGTTTTGCGTTTCCGTTGATTGTAAGGAGTCTTTAAAACCTACTGGCAATACTGTCGGTTTAGATGTGGGGCTAAAAGATTTCTACACCGACTCTAATGGCCACACAGAATCCTTACCCAGATTTTACAGAACAGGGGAAAAACGGCTTAAGTTTTATCAACGCCGAGTTTCCAGAAAAAAGAAAGGCTCAGCTAACCGCAGAAAAGCGATTAATAGACTAGGTAGGGCACACCTCAAGATAAGTAGGCAGCGTGAAGAACATGCCAGTGCGATTCGTTGGTTAGAAACCGAGAATATCGGAGGATTAACCGCAGGGTAACCTCACCCTGACAACTTGGATACCATGTTGGTGAAAATCCAACCCTCACGAAATCTGAGTGACAACCCTACCCCTAATCAATGAGAATTAACAACCTCTAGGTTAAAGCGGGGTCGAACAGCGAAACTCTATAAGCCTAAATATGGAGCTAGTAGCAGGTAAAATGCTCATGAGTACCGAAAGGGAAGATACACGCGAACCATCGTAATCTTCAACCAGCGCAATAAGGCTAGAAACGCTGGAAACAAACAGTAACGGAGTACATAGGGTCATAGGATTTAGCATTCATATGACGATTTCTCTAACTCCCGGTGGATAGTATCACTCTAAAAGCATACAGTATGGTACCCAGGAACGAAGTAACCCCGCAGGTGCTCTTGGAAAAGGTCGATTTTCCAAGTAGGTAGTTAGCCGCATGGCCTCCGGTGGAGAGATAGAGTCAGAAGCAAAAGTCACTATGTAACGTAGTGAATAAGCAGACAGACTCACGTATATAGGAAAAGATCTGGTTGCTAGTAGTAATGAATAAGTCTAAAACTCGGGGATTTCACCCAGAGTCGGAATGGAATAAAGTAAACTGGCGAAAGCTGGAAATTACAGTATTTAAGTTACAAAAACGAATATATCGAGCCTCTCAACGTGGGAATGTTCGCGTGGTAAGACGGTTACAAAAAACTTTAATGAAGTCCTGGTCAGCAAAAATGCTCGCAGTCAGGAAGGTGACCCAACAAAATAAAGGAAAAAGAACAGCTGGGATAGATGGTCGGAAAGCCCTAACAGGCAAACAAAGACTAAAACTAGCAAATAACCTTAGGACGTATAAAATACCACAGCCTACACGTAGAGTGTGGATTGAAAAACCAGGTCGAAAAGAAAAACGCCCACTGGGAATACCAACCATACAAGACAGAGCATTACAAGCACTAACCAAACAGGCTTTAGAACCTGAATGGGAAGCACGCTTTGAAGCCAACTCATACGGTTTCAGACTAGGAAGGTCATGTCATGACGCAGTCGAAGCCATTTTCGACAGTATCGCCAAACAACCCAAATGGGTCTTAGACGCAGATATATCAAAATGCTTCGACAAAATCAACCATGAAAAACTTCTCAAAAAATTAAATACCTTCCCCACTATGAAGCGATTAATCAAAGGATGGTTAAAAGCGGGAGTAATAGACGAAGGAACACTATCATCTACGGACGAGGGTACACCACAAGGGGGAATAATATCACCTCTTTTGGCTAACATAGCCCTCCACGGAATGGAAGAGACCATAAAAGAATACGTAGAAAATCTATCTTATAAAGAAACCTCAGTCAGAGGAAAAAGGGATAGAAGAAGAAGTATTAGTCTCATAAGGTATGCGGACGATTTTGTCATCATACATAAAAACAAAGAAGTGGTAGAGAAGTGTAGAGAAGTTATAGAAATATGGCTAAGTGACATAGGCTTAGAATTAAAACCAAGTAAAACCAGATTGACTCACACCAAAGAGGGATTTGACTTTCTAGGATTTAACATCCGAGAATACCCGGTAGGTAAACATCAATCCAAACAAGGTTTTAAAACTCTCATTAAACCATCAAAGAAAAAAGTGAAAGAACATTGGGGACAGCTAGAAATGGAAATAAAAAATCACCTAGCTGCCCCCCAAGCTGCCCTAATCAGCAAGCTTAAACCCATTATACAAGGTTGGAGTAACTACAACAAAAGTGTTGTAAGTAAAAAAACCTACGCTGGGTTAGATAATATGCTCTGGAACAAACTTCAAAGATGGGGATACCGAAGACATCCCAAAAAGTCAAAAACTTGGGTGAATAAAAAATACTGGGGAACCAAGGTCACCGAACCCAAAAATCCCTGGGATGCACCCAAGGTAGATAACTGGACTTTTATGACAAAAGAAGGAATATACCTTCCAAAACATTCAAAGACAGAAATCATTCGTCATACAAAGGTCAAAGGAAACAGCAGTCCCTACAACGGAGACCTAATTTACTGGAGTACTAGAATGAGCAAACATCCAGAAATGTCTAAACAGAAGGCTAAACTCCTCAAAAGACAAAAAGGAAAATGTGCTCATTGTAATTTGACCTTTAGAAACGAAGACTTAATGGAAACTCACCACATAAAACCACGCGCACAAGGTGGGAACGACCAACTCAAAAACCTTGAGCTACTCCACCTGCATTGTCACGATGAAAAACATAGAATGAAGCTCAAAACTAAGTGTCACGAATCAAGTAACGATTCCTCTGAACTAGATGACAACCCATTCTAATATAGAGGTGCCACATGACAAGGAACCCTATTGCGAGGAGCCGTATGATGGGAAACTATCACGTACGGTTTTGGAGACAAGTCGGCGAAGGCGACTTCCCGGCTTAGTTTAATAGAGACTGGGAACGAAGTTACCGCAAGAAGAGTGCAGCCAAAGCAAGTTGGTAGGCTATGCATCAAAGGTGACAGGTTTTGTTGTAAGGCTGCACTCTTCTAAGGTTTCGTCTCCGGCACGTTGCGTAATCCAATCTAACGATCTGGTCGCCTACGTTCGCGCAGCGTGCCGTAAGGCAAGACTTAAGGGTCAAAAATCTGGTTAAAAATCACTGTCTAGCCAAGTCTATTAATGATGCAGGTTGGTATCAGTTTAGAAGATGGTTGGAGCACTTTGGGCAAAAGTTTAGCAGGGCAACTGTTGCAGTAAACCCTGCCTATACCAGCCAAAATTGTTCTCAATGCGGCGAGATAGTCAAGAAGTCTCTATCAACCAGGACTCATACCTGTAAGTGTGGTTGTCAGTTAGACCGCGACCACAACGCTGCAATCAACATTCTTGAGAGAGCCTTGGGTACGGTGGGGTTTGAAGTTACCGTAAGTAGAGGGTCGCCTTTACAGGGGACTGGCTATGAGAAAAAGGGTCAAAACTTATTAACTAAGGCTCCACTCTACTAAGGTTTCGTTTCCGGCACACCGGAACCTGGATTTTAAATCCGAACTCTTCGGGAGATCTGTCCTCTACTCTTCTTGGTTCCGGCCAGGTTGAGCAAGACGGGTCATTGAGCGAAGAATCCCCGCGTCTAATGACCGGGGAGTGTCAACTCTTCTGACTTCGGAGCAGGGAGTAGCGATAAATCCGTAGTGTCAAACTTGAAGGTGCGGAATGTGGGTTCTATAGCGCTACGCACAAGGCAAGAGGCAAGAGGCATGCATGCAAAGGTGCGCTGTCCGCATCTAATTATTAAATTCGCCACGGGTCGCACCTAAAAGTTCACTAAAACAGCTTTTGCTGCTTGTATCAATGTCAAACACCTTAATGCGTAGTGCTATAACAACCGTTTAGAATTCCCCGGCGGGGGAGAGTTAAATTATTGAGTTAGTGATCGGATCTACTGTAGACAGTAATGGTTCAACTTGGATCGGATCTACTGTAGACAGTAATGGTTCAACTTGGATCGGATCTACTGTAGACAGTAATGGTTCAACGTTAGAACCCAGACTTAGTTCCATCTGTTCACGGTACATACGGGCAAGAGCACCAGTGAAGCCAGCGTTGTAGTCAAGAGCGACTTCATTAATGGCATAGTTAGTTCGAACATCGACATAGGCATTATCGTCTGGTTCAGAGGGACCACCCACCAATGCACCATAGAGAATGTTGAGGTTGTCCGTCGGTGATTCGATGTCATTGGTGGTGGAACCATGGGCTCCACGATGGTGGGGATTCTTGGGAGAATTGTGGCCAAAACCGACGACATAACTGCGATTGTTGGGATTATCCCCAAGAATGTAGTCAATTTGATCAGCGGCGAAATCGGAGTAACGACCATTACCATCATTAACGGTATCGCTATAAATACCAGCAAGGAAAGCTGTATTGGCAGCATATCGTAGGGAACCCCAGTCATCTAACCAAGCTAGTCCACCCTCAGTATATTCGATACCTTCACCACTATCGTCACTCCAGTAGTCCAGCCAGCGTTCTACTTCAATACGGTACTTATCCTGGTCAGTTTCTTGAGCAAGGAGGATGCCAGTACCATGGACTTTTTGATCCCAGGATTGAGTCTGAGTCGGATCAATACCTAGATAGTAACTTTCGGCTTTATCCAAGTAGGTCTGGTCACCGGTTGCTTTGTACAGCCAAGTTGCAGACCAGGCTAGTTCGTCTTCGTAGCCACTCCAAGAATTGTAGAAAATAGCAGCATCGGGGATAGAGTCAGAGTAGTTACCCTGATAGGTCTCGGCAAAGTCAAATAGGGCTTTCGCGTTATTGAGTAGTTGATTAGCGTAGCTGCTGTTTGTGGATTGGAAGGCAATTGAGGCAGCAGCTAAGGCAGCAGCGGATTCACCAGCTAGGTCAGAACCGGGATTTAAAGGATCAATTTTGAACGCTGGTCGCACCATGGTCATGGTTTCCGGCGGTGCCCAGACGCTGTGGTCGATTTCACCGGATCCAACCTGTCCCCAAAACTCTTCGGTTTGACCGTTACTGTCTGTGATGTGGGATTTGAGTATGTAATCTGTACCCCACTTAATGGCATCCAACGCCTCATCCCATTGACCCATTTGCTGGTAGGAATCTTGATATTCGATTGCCCCCCAAGCAAGCATAGTCATGGCAGCAGCCATGGGGAAGCCGAACTTGACGTGGTCCCCAGCATCGTAATAACCGCCAGTGAGGTCAACTCCTACATCAGCACCATCGTTGAGGGCAGAATCCCCGCGCCATGGGATGCGATTGTCCTCAGGAAGTTTACCGGAGCGCTGAGCTTCATAAAATAAGAAGGACTTTTCGACAGCGTCAGCATAGTTGAACTGTGGTGAAATATTGGTGTTGATGATACTGGGTACAGTCTCACCATTTCCATTGGATGAGTCGAGTTGAACAGGAGTAGATTCATTCATTAGTCATTAAAAATTAGTAATATTTGATAACAAAGCAAGTCAAATTAACCCTGTTTAATACTGGGAAAACGAAACCGTTCAAATTACAATTTTTTGTTGTTTATGAAGATAAAAAAAACCAAACAAGTTAAATTACCCCTGTTTAATACAGGGACAATGAACTAGCCTCTAAGTCCCCGTCAATAAAGGAGATAATAGGGCATCATATTTGATTTACAAAAGCACTTTAAGTTTTAGTAATACTACTCTCAATGGTTACACCGAAATAGTTTTGTTTTGTAACGATAGCTAATATTAGTTTACAACTGTCAGGATATTTCTTTTAAAGAAAGCTATAAGTTATTGTTAATTTTGGGGAAAGAATTAAAATCCCTAACACACTGTATCTTGAACTAATCAGTTTTAAATTGGGTGAGGTACAAAATTTTGGGATTTTAGGGAACAGGGAACAGCGGATCTGGGAACAGGGAACAGCGGATCTGGGAACAGGGAGTAGTGATGCAGCGCTATACTTTATTAACTCTTGCCTCTTGCCTCTTGCCCTACTCTTAAAGAACAGCGGATCTGGGAACAGCGGATCTGGGAACAGCGGATCTGGGACTTCGGGGCTGGAAGGTAGCGCCGTCTTGAGGAGCCAGTTGCTCATCTAACTTCCCGCGCCCCCCACACTCCCCCTTTTAGGTGTATGATTTTAAGATTTATGCAGAAGATAGAGAAAATGAGGGAGAATTTCAACCCATAGGTAAAGGCATTTGTTGAATGACAGATGCCAGAATACGTAAAAAACCTCGCCCTTTACAACTTAAAGAATATGGTTGTTGAGAGTGGGTCGAAAATTGCAACGGATCGGCGTCGAGGCCATCGTCGTCAGTTTTAACCGATAAACTACTAGCAGATAAACAGAGAAACATCAAGCGAGAGTTAGCCACTTAATTTATTGAGTGGCCGGGGAGCGCGCCGGGATTCCCATACGGCTCTCGTGTTATGGAAGTTGCCTGGTTCTACCTAAAGTCTCTAAGAATTCAGAAAGGCTTAATCAAGAATCTTTGGCCATCTCTTTTAATCCATTCCAGGCTGTCTCTGTTGTCATGACACTATACGATTTCTTTCGTACGCCATGTAAACTTGGTCTTCCCACTTTTTTATTAGTTTTTTCTGGCATTCGCTTGACACCTTGATTGGCAGGGTATATTATTAATTTAATACAGTAAAAAAACGATACAAAATGTATGGCTGCCAGCAACATTTAATAACTACAAAACCTGAAAACCAAGCGATCATAGAGTTTATCTGCTCAGAAGCAAACAAGCTCACCAATTGTGGGCTATATTATTGCCGTCAAATGTTGTTTAAGGCTGGCAAATACCTCAATAAGGCAGAGTTGGACAAAATAATGAAAACTAATGTCCACTTTAAGGCAATGAGGTCTGCCTTTGCCCAACAGACATTACACGGAATTGTTGAGTCCTTCAAGTCTTACAAGGCTCTCAAGAAGCTGTACGACAAAGGGCAATTGACTGACAAGCCTAGAGTCCCAAAGTACCGCAATAAGCGAGGTCTAGCTGTAGTTAGTTATCCCGCTCGGTGGGTGAAACTAGTGAAAGGTCAACTCAAATTCACTTTAGGAAAGCAGATTAAAGCTTGGTTTGGGATTGACCATTTTTTACTGTCAATGCCATCCAATATCGATTTCAAATCAATCAAATAATATCGGTTTGTCCCTAGGAATGGCTGTTTTTATTTGGAGTTTGTATATGAGAGACCAAGCCCTGATCCAGTGGCACCAACGAGCAATGTTTTAGGCATCGATCCAGGTCTCAATAACTGGTTAACCTGCGTCTCTAATGTGGGGAAGTCATTCATTATAGATGGCAGAAAAGTTAAATCGCAGAACCAGTGGTACAACAAGCGTGTAGCTGCAATCAAAAAAGGAAAATCTCAAGACTATTGGGATGAGCAATTAGCTTCTTTGACTGAGAGGCGCAATCGACAAATGCGTGACAACGTGAACAAGGTTGCTAGATTCATTATTAATTGGTGTCAAATCAATCAGATTAGCACAGTAGTATTTGGCTGGAACAAGCGAAATAAAGACAGCATAAATATTGGCAAAAAGAATAATCAGCAGTTTGTTCAGATTCCTACCGCCAAATTGAAAAACCGGATTGAACAATTGTGCGTTGAATACGGAATTAAATTTGTCGAAACCGAAGAAAGCTACACCAGCAAAGCTAGCTTTTTAGATCGTGACTTTCTACCTGTGCTCGGCGCGAAACCTGAGGGGTGGACAGTAAGCGGAAAGCGAGTGAAGCGTGGACTTTATCGGTCGGCAAAAGGCGAATTAATAAATGCCGACTGCAACGGAGCTGGCAACATTTTAAGAAAAGTAGTGACACAGCTAGGGTTTCCCCTAGCCGAGGTCAGTAGGGCAGCCTTGAACCTGCCACAACGGTACAAACTGGATTATCGGGTAGGTCAGAGGGATTACTCCCTCTTTGCCCCCTAAGCACCGTGCGAACGAGTCTCCTGGTACACGGCGCAACCAACTCCGAAAAACACGTTATTCTGTGCAACCCTTTTCCCTTCGACCC